>JAYTSB010000380.1:0-4922 GCA_043745825.1 Actinomycetota bacterium
GTCAGCCGGGCCCGCAGCCCGTTCTACAAGATGCAGGACCGCGGCCTGGTGGAGCGGATGTGCAACGACGACGACATCGACAACGCAGTCGACGTGCCCCCGCAGACCACGCGGGCCCGCCTGCGCGGCGAGTTCATCAAGCGTGCCAAGGAGCGCAAGCGTGACTACACCGTGGATTGGGTGCACCTGAAGCTGAACGACCAAGCCCAGCGCACCGTGCTGTGCAAGGACCCGTTCAAGAGCCGCGACGAGCGGGTGGAGAAGTTGATCGCATCGTTGTGAGCACCTGGGTGCCGCAACTCCGTCCCGACGGAACGGTACCGTTGCATGCGCATGTCCAGCGACGACGACCATGACACCAGCGGCGCTGATCCAGCACCCGAGCCCGTGACGAACGGCGAACCGGATGCCGGCGCGCCGGTCGGTGAAGGCGTCGTCACGAAGAAGGCGACCAAGCAGGCGACCAAGCACACGGTTGCCAAATCCGTGCGCGAGTGGGCACTGGTCATCATCATCGCCATCTCCGCAGCCGTGTTGATGAAGCTGTTCGTGGTGCAACAGTTCTATGTCTCTGGCGAGTCCATGGACTACACCTTGCACAACTTCGACCGGGTGCTGGTGAACAAGCTCTCCTACGACCTGCACGACCCGAACCGGGGCGATGTGGTGGTACTCGAAGAGGAGCAGGGTCTGTCCCAGCGCGACCTGATCAAGCGGGTCATCGGCTTGCCGGGTGAGACGATCGAGATGCGTGAGTGCGTCGTGTACATCGACAACAAGGTGCTGGTGGAGCCCTACCTGGATCCTGCGGTGGTGACGCCCGGCAACTGCGGGCCGAACTTCTCGCCGGTGGCGGTGAAGCCCGATCACGTCTTCGTGATGGGCGACAACCGCCCAGGCTCGGGTGACAGCCGCGGCAACCTCGGCCAGGTCGACTACGACCAGATCGTGGGCCGCGCGTTCGTCGTCATCTGGCCGAAGAGCAACTGGCAGTGGCTCTGATCCTGCGCAGATGATGGGCTAGAGCTGCGGGGCGCCGAGCTCGGCGCGGTACGCGTCCATCATTCGGTCAACCCAGTCGCTGTGTACGCCATCGATGCCCATCCGGTACATCGGCCGTAGCACGTGCTCGAATTGCAGGTCCCACGCGATCGTACCCAGCCCGAAGCGGTGGAAGAGGGTGACGAGCCCTCCGTTCCAGTCGGTGTGATGCATGTTGATGGCATGGATGCCCTCGCTCGCCAGGGTGGCGGCGCGGCGCTCCGGACCCTCCTTGATGCGCCCGAGGCGGGTGGAATCCACCAGCTTGGCGCCGTCAGCGTGGGCGCGCAGCGGCAAGAGATCCTGGAACCGGGGCTCGCACAGCCAGAGGCGGGGGAGCAGATCCGGTGCCACGGCGCGGACGACATCCAGTACGGCGATGCCGACGCCCTCACCCTTCAGGTCGAGCGAGAGGTGGAAGTGCGTACCGCATTCCTCGAACAGCTCGGCGAGGGTGGGGATGAAGGACGGTAGCTGGCTGCGGCGCAGCTCGCCGATGGGCCGGCGGCTGAACCGGTGCCGAACCAACCCGTCGTGGTCCAGGACGGGAACGCCGTCGCTGGTGAGCCAGACGTCGCTCTCGATGCCGGTGGCGCCCAGCTTGAGGCCCAGCTTGAACGCCGCGATCGTGTTCTCGGGGGCATGTGCCTTACCGCCCCGATGGGCGAATGCAATGGGGTGCTCCAGCAGGGAGGGGAGTCGTTGCTGCATGTCGGGATCATTGTGGCAGGTGGTTGCCGTGCCTTCGCGTCTGGCCGACATGCCCCTAGACTTCGCAGCGTGTTCAACCTCTCCGGCAGCGAGCTGGTCTTCCTCGTCCTGATCGCCCTCGTGGTGCTCGGACCCGACAAACTGCCAGAAGCGATGCGCAAGGCCGGCAAGGCTTACGCCGACTTCAAGAAGATGACATCAGGCTTCCAGAGCGAAATGCGTTCAGCGCTCGACGAGCCGATGCGCGAATTGCGCGAGACCGCCGAGCTGGCCAAGAAAGCGGCGAACTGGGACACCAACATGTTCGATCCGCGTGGCGCCGACACCAGCACCGCCCCGACCAAGCCGGTGTCGGCCAGCATGGCCGCCCAAACCCCGCCAGCCCAGACCCCGCCAGCCCAGACCCCGCCAGACCAGACCCCGGCAGCCCAGACCCCGGCAGAGCCGGTGGTCGAGACGACAACGACGGGCAACGATGCCGTCCCGGCGGCCGATCATGCATCTGGCGTGGATGCCACGACTCGGCGGTTGCAGGCCCAGTCCGCCGCCGTCACCGAATCTGCGCCGCAACCCGCAGCCGCGACGAAGCCGTTCTCCCCGAACTTCTCCAGTGCAGCACCGCGGGTCACACCGCCGCCTGCCGATACCGACGAGGTTGCCGCAGAGTGAAGATTCCATTCAAAGGCAGCGCACGTCCCGCCCTGAAGGGACCCGAGGACCGGATGACGCTGCGCGATCACCTCGCCGAACTGCGCGTCCGCATCGTGCGCAGCATGCTGGCGATCGTGCTCGGGGTCATCATCATGATGGCGTTTTACGACCCGATCCTGCGGTTCATCAAGCGGCCCTACACCGATCTCTGCCAGCGCCGAGGACCGCAGTTCTGCACCCCGAACCTGTTCGCCCTCGGACCGCTCGACGGCTTCTCGACCCGTATCTCCATCTCGCTCTACGGCGGCATCGCGCTCGCCTTTCCGATCATCCTCTGGCAGGTCTGGCGCTTTGTCGTCCCGGGCCTGCACGCCAAGGAGAAGAAGTACGCAATCCCATTCATCGGGTCCACGATCACCTTGTTCGTCCTGGGCGGCGCGATCGCGTACTGGACCCTCGGCTATGCGCTCGAGTTCCTCATCTCGTGGTCGGGCACTGACGTGCAGCAGGTCTTCCCGGTCGACAAGTACGTCAGCCTGGTGGGTCTGATGGTGGCGGCCTATGGCGTCGGCTTCGAGTTCCCGGTGCTGCTCGTGTTCTTGCAGCTCGTCGGGGTGTTGTCGCCGCAGGCGCTGCTGAAACAGTGGCGCTACGCGATCCTCGTGATCTTCGTCATCGCCGCCGTCATCACGCCCTCCGGCGACCCCATCTCGATGCTCGCGCTTGCCATCCCGATGTCGGTCTTCTACATGATCTCGATCGTGATCGGCATCGTGCTGCAACGCCGCAAGCGGGCCAGGGGTGACCGCGACGAGGACGAGGACGACGACCAAGCCATGGCCGGAGCGTCGGCGTAGACATCGCCCCATCTCCGCACGGACTGGCGCGAGACTCATGACCGTGCGCGCGGACCGGGCTGAGCTGATCGCGCACTACACGTTCCCGCTCGACCGCTTTCAGCTGCAGGCGATGGACGCGCTCGATGCCGGCCAGTCGGTGCTGGTGGCGGCCCCAACGGGATCGGGCAAGACCGTCGTGGCCGAGTACGGCATCGAGGCCGCCCTGCGCTCCGGGCGGCGGGCGTTCTACACGGCCCCGATCAAGGCACTGTCGAATCAGAAGTACCACGATCTCGTCGGCCGCTACGGCCGGGACCGAGTCGGCCTGCTCACCGGCGACAACGCCATCAACGGCGATGCGCCGGTGGTGGTGATGACCACCGAGGTGCTGCGCAACATGATCTACGGGCGCTCGCACGCGCTCGACGATCTGGCCGTCGTCGTGCTCGACGAGGTCCACTTCCTGCAGGACACCTACCGCGGACCGGTCTGGGAGGAGGTCATCATCCATCTCCCGCTCGATGTGCAGCTGGTCTGCCTGTCGGCAACGGTCAGCAACGCCACCGAGCTGACCGAGTGGATCACGACGGTGCGGGGCCCCACCACGGCAGTGCTGGAGGACAAGCGCCCCGTCCGCCTGGAGAACCTGTTCATGGTCGGCGACAAGACCTCCGACCGCCTGCATCTGCTGCCGACGCTGGTGAACGATCGCCCCAACCACGTGGCGGTGCGGCTCACCGAGGACGCTTCTCAGCCCTGGAAGGGCAGTCGTGGCCGCAAGAGCATCCAGGGGAAGCGCAAGCTCTACACGCCGACCCGGATCGAGGTCGTCGAGCGTCTCGAGGACGAGCGCATGCTGCCGGCCATCTACTTCATCTTCAGCCGCAACCAGTGCGACGAGGCTGCGAAGAGTTGCCTGGCAGCCGGCCTCCGGCTCACCACCGGCGAACAGCGTGAACGCATCCGCGAGATCGTCGAGGGCCGCCTGGTGGGCATCGAGCCAGCCGACCTCGCCGTGCTCGGCTACGGCCAGTTCCTCGCCCAATTGGAAGCGGGCATCGCCGCCCACCACGCCGGCATGGTGCCCCCCTTCAAGGAGATCGTCGAGGCCTGCTTCGCCGAGGGTCTGGTTCGCATCGTGTTCGCCACCGAGACCCTAGCCGTCGGCATCAACATGCCGGCCCGGACGGTGGTGGTCGACAAGCTCACCAAGTTCACCGGCGAGCACCACCAGATGCTGACCCCGGGGGAGTACACCCAACTCACTGGTCGGGCCGGGCGGCGCGGCATCGACGAGCTCGGGCAGGCGATCGTGCTCTGGAACCCGTTCACCACGTTCGACCAGGTGGCGAATCTCGCCGCCAGCCGCTGGTTCCACCTCAACTCGGCGTTCCGCCCGACGTACAACATGGCCGCGAACCTGGTGCGCACGTACACGAGCGAACAGGCCCACCACCTGCTCAACCTGTCGTTCGCCCAATATCAGGCCGACGGCGACGTGGTGCGTCTGGAGAGCCGGCTCGGCAAGCGCCAGGCGCTGCTGCTGGAGCTCACTGAGCAGGCGCGCAGTCCGTACGGCGACATCGATGACTATCGCCGCCGACTGGAGCGGGTCGAGCGCCAACAACCCCACGTGATCAATGGTGACGATCCGATCGATCTGGCGATCATGAAGTTGCG
>JAYTSB010000381.1:0-2299 GCA_043745825.1 Actinomycetota bacterium
GATCCTCGTTTCGCGCCCGGCGCGTCACCCTGTGACGATTTGGCCGACCACTCCGGCGAACTCGTGCAGTTTCGGGCCGGGCACGCAGAAGGAGCTGTAACCCCACCGCGATCTGCGTACGTGAAGGCCTTCGACGATCTCTGACTCAGATCCCACGAGCACGAGCGGGCTCGCCAACACGTCTCCGGTCGACACGCCGGCGAAAGCGGCGAGGTCCGCGACCGCCTCGTGCGGCTCATCCGTCACCGAGGCCGTCGAGATCCATCCGTTCAGCTCAAGTTCCGACCACCGCGGGCCAGCGGCCTCGCGCACCAGCGCCACCTTGGCGTCGATCGACGACGGCAGCGCATCGCGGAAGGTATCCGGTGACCCGCGCCCAGCTGCAGTGGTGGGATTCACGCCGACGATGTCGGCCTCCGCTGCGGCGAACCGCAACAGGCGCGGCCCTCCGCCGGCGACCAGGATGCGCGGCCCACCCGGCGTCCCCGGCAGCGGCGTGCCGGTGATCTCGTCGAGCTGGTACTCAGAACCTGCGAACGACACCACCGCACCGCTGAACAGCAGCCGGAGCACGCGCACGTATTCGATCAACCGTGCAACCCGACGACCCGGCGGATCCATTCGGATTCCCGAGCGGGAGTAATCGAGCAGGTTGTAGCCGGCCCCGAGGCCGACCACGACCCGGCCGGGGAACATGGCATCCAGCGAGGCGAACTCCTTGGCCGCCACGGCGGGATGGCGGAAGTCGCACGCCATCACGAGCGGGGCGACGATCAGGGTCGTGGTGGCTGCAAGCGCGGTGGCCATCGCAGTGAACGGGCCGAGACCGGAGTGGAAGTGGTCGGGGACGAACAGCGTCGAGTAGCCGAGCGCCTCGACCTCGCTGGCGGAGTCCGCCCACGTGCGTCCCTCCAACGGCCCCTTCATCTCCACCCCGACACGGAAGGGGCGCTCGTGCGGGCTCACGGGTGTGGCTCGGCAAGCGCACACCTCACGACAGCGGCCCCACCTCGTGCAGCGCATCCAGGCGGTTCGCCGACGACTCGCGCAGCCTGTCGACCGGCGGGCGGTCACCCGCTGCGCCGTACATGGCGCCGCTGCGCGGCTTCGGGTTCGGCGGGTTGCTCGCGTACGAGACGGCCTTGGCCAGATCGGTGGCGAACTGGTCGGAGATCCCGGGCTTGGTGTTCGGGCGGGTGATGCAGAAGTGCAGCGCCGGCGGGAGTTGCAGGCCGTTCATCCGCCACCCCAGATCGGCGAGGGCGTCGTTGACGTGGAAGATGTTCAGCTCCTCGGAGGTGAATGCGATGTTCCACAGCGAGTCGCCCACCAGTTGCAGCTCCGGGTGGCTGACGACGGCGGCGCGCACTTCGTCGGCGGTGCGGAAGATGTCCGCGGCGATGGAGCGGTAGCCGCTCTTGCCGAAGCTGAGCATCGACGCCCAGGTCGCCGAGATCAGGCCACCGGAGCGGCTGCCACCCATGCCCGGCGATGCGTACGCACCGCCCGGCCAGCTGTCGATCAGCAGATACTGCTCACGTCGCAGTTCCCTCGGGCGGAACAGCAGCACCGAACTGCCCTTCAAGGCGTAGCCGTATTTGTGCGTGTCGGCCGACATGCTGGTGACACCGGGTACCGACATGTCGAACGGCGTGTGCTCGTACCCGCAGTCCCTCGCCCAGGCGAGGATGAAGCCACCGAGGCACCCGTCCACGTGGAGACCCAATCCGTGCTGCTCGGCCAGCTGGCCGAGCTCTGGGATCGGGTCGATCACACCGTGTGGATAGGTGCCAGCGGAGCCGACCAAGGCGACGGTGTTCGGTCCGATGTGGTCGGCCACCCAGTTCACGTCGACCTTTTGCTGTGAGTCCACCGGCGCGAGCAGGTGGTCGATGTCGAAGTAGTGGAACGCCTTGCTGTGACCTGGGTGCGCGGTGACAGGCATGATCACCTGTGGGCGCTCGATCCCCTTGTGGTTCCGGCCCCACTCGCGGTACGTGAGCATGGCGGTCACCAGGCTCTCGGTGCCACCGGAGGTGACCAGGCCGCCGGTGTTCTCGTCGCCGTGCAACATGTCGGCAGTCATCGCGATGATCTCCGCCTCCATCTTCGTGGCGCTCGGGTACATGTCGCGCTGCAACACGTTGGCGTGTCCGAAGTAGCCGAACGCCTCGACCTGGAAGTGGTAGTGGTCGTGGTCACCGCTGTAGATCGATCCACTGACGCGCCCGGAGTCGCCTTTACGGTCCTCCTCTTCGGACATCTGCCGCAACTCGTCCAGGATCTGTTCGCGCGACAC
>JAYTSB010000382.1:0-3199 GCA_043745825.1 Actinomycetota bacterium
GTGGGGGCTCTGTGGCTCGGCGCGTGCAGTAGCGACAAGCCCAGCAGCAGTTCGGACAACAGCGCCGTCACCAGCACAACCATCGGCAGCAGCGTCGCAGCCACCGCCCCCACCACGCCACCCAGTACGGTGACGACAGCGATGCCTGCGACCTCCACCACCGCCGCCGGCGCGACCTCGTCGTCCACCGGGACCACAGCGACCACCGTGAAGGGACGCGTCGTCACCTCGCCGAGCGACAGCGTCAAGCTCGGCGACAGCGGCAAGGGCGTGGAGCAGATCCAGACTGCGCTGAAGACCGCCGGCTACAAGGTCACCGTCGACGGAGTCTTCGGCCCGCAGACCGACACGGCCGTGCGCGCCTTCCAGAAGAAGAACGGACTGTCGGTGGACGGTGTCGTCGGTCCGAAGACGTGGGCCAAGTTGTCCGGTTCGTCGACGTCGGGCGGCACCGCCACGACGACTGCGGCCGCAGCCACCAGCACCACCGGCTGACATTCCGCGCTGGTGGTGGCGGTCACTCCGCCAAGCGCCGGCGCAGCTCAACGAACACGGGAGCGCCGACGATGGACTCCAACTCCTCACCGAGGCTGTCGATGACGGCGCGCTCACCGACGTAGGCCTCCGTGCCCTCGGTGCAGCACCACGCCATGATCTCGCCCTCGGGGCCCCAGTCGGCCCGCGTCCAGCGGCGCACAGTCGCGATCTCGATGTCGTCATCGCCCATCTCCCAGTCCACCTTGATCGGCAGTTGCCAGCACACCGACGGCTTCCAATCGATGGGCGATTCATCGGCCGCGAGCGCGGCGAGGTGGAGCGCGCACCCGGCACCGCCTGCGAACCCCGGCCGGTTGAGGAAGATGCACGCGCCATCCACGACCCGCGTGTTGCCGTGCTGGTCGTCGGCGAACACGCCGTCGGCAGCAGCCACCGCGTGGTGCTGGAACAGCCCGGGCCGCAGTGCTGACGCTGATGCAGCCACCGTTTTGGCTTCGTCGAGGCCGTCGATGTGCGCGCCGACCGAGCAACAGCCGAGGCCGAGCTCAGGCGCGCGCTCGGTCTCGATGCCGTGACACCCTCGCCCCCAGATGCACGTCCAACGGGACTGCAGGAATTCGGCGTCGAAACGCCACACGGTGTCCCCGGCATCGATCTCCATCAGTCGATCGTACGGTCTCGTGGGGCGAGGGCAGCACGGCGCACGTCAGGGACGGCGGCCGTTCCAGGCCACGAGGCGGTCGATCAGCGGCGTATCGCCGGCAACGGGCACTGCCTCGGCGAACGGATCGCCGACGCGTTGGTGCTCGACCGGCATGAGTGCCTTGACCTCGACGAAGGTGGCGGCACGACCCTCGGCCGGCAGACCCTGCTGGATGGCCGCGAACGCTGTGGTCAACACCGCCTCATCCCATGCCGGCCGCTGGCCCGTGGCCCGAGCCAGATCCCAAGTGTGCACCGTGACCTCGTTGACATAGATGCTCAGCGTTGCGAACCCGGGCAGCTGCGCCCAGGGCAGCGTGCACATGCGGCCGAGCACTGCGTCGTCGCTCCACACCCGCTCGATGTCGGCAGCGAAGGCGTCGTAGGCCGCGACCCAACCGTGATCGGCCACTCCGGTCACGAATTCCGGAGCTGTGAACGGATCGCCTCCTGCCCCGACGACGGCCACCCGCTGCAGCACGGCCACAAGGTGGCCACAGAGGGCACGGACGTCGTACTCCGAGCACGGAGTCGGGTCGCCGAGCTGATCAGGGCGAACGTGGGCCAGGACCTGGCGGCCCGTTTCCACTGCAGCGGCGAAGGCGGGGCGGGGATCGGGCATGGTCGCCGGAGCGCTGGCGTTGGGCGTGTTGGGCGTGTTGGGCGTGTTGGGCGTGTTGGGCGTGTTGGGCGTGATCGTGTCGTTGTTCATGTCAGCCATCGTGCGCCCGTGAACCGGACACCAACTGTCCGGTTCAGGAACTACTGTCATTGCGGTGCGCGCCGATCGCCTCGTGGCCATTCTCCTCCTGCTGCAGTCGCGCGGTCAGGTCACCGCGGCCGAGGTCGCCGCCGAGCTCGAGGTGTGCGAGCGCACGGCACGCCGCGATCTGGAGGCACTGGGCCTGGCGGGCCTGCCGGTGTACTCGCGCCAGGGCCGCAATGGCGGATGGCAGTTGCTCGGTGGGGCTCGTACGGATCTGAGCGGGCTCACTGCGGCAGAGGCCCGCGCCCTGTTCCTGGTGGCCGGCCCATCATCGACCGCGACCCCCGACGTCAGGGCCGCGCTGCGCAAGCTGATCCATGCACTGCCAGAACCGTTCCGCCAACACGCGGAAGCGGCGTCGACGGCAATCGTCAGCGACCCGACCGACTGGGGCACCACCACCATCACCCGGCCGGCGCCGCCTGCACTCGACGAACTGCAGTCGGCCGTGATCGAGGCAGCCCAGCTGCGCATCGGCTACACCGACCGACAGCGCAACGCAACCGAGCGGGTGGTGCATCCGCTCGGCCTGGCCACCAAAGGTCAGATCTGGTACCTCGTCGCGGACACTGCGGTCGGGTTGCGCACGTTTCGCGTCGATCGCGTCAGCGCTGTGGCGCGAACCGGCAAGCGTGCGGTTCGGCCCGCGGGGTTCGTGCTCGCCGAAGCCTGGAAGTTGATCGCCGACGAGGTTGGCCA
Organism: Actinomycetota bacterium; assembly: GCA_043745825.1. Classification (GTDB taxonomy): domain Bacteria; phylum Actinomycetota; class Acidimicrobiia; order Acidimicrobiales; family Ilumatobacteraceae; genus WLMZ01. Next base: position 2,666 of record JAYTSB010000382.1, read on the forward strand.
GCGTCGAATCGGAATGTGGGCCCATGGCTCGGCCACGCCAGGTTCACTGTGGCTGCTGCGCAACGTGCTCGGCGATCGTCTCCGCATCGGCGGCGCCGGAGACGACGGCCGGGTCGAGGTGGAGATCGGCGGCCTGAACGCCACTGCGCTGGCCGGCAGCATCGCCGGCCTCAGCGCCACCCTGCGCATCGACGGCCCCGCCGAGGTCCGCGAGGAACTGGCCCGCACCGCCCGCGAGCTGACCGCCCTCTACCACTGATCCGTTAGCCGGCGATGAGGCGGTCCAGGCAGGCCTGGGCGGGGTCGAGGTCGGCGCGCACCTCGTCGGCCAGGCGGGTGAGATAGGTGACGGACACGTAGCCGTTCTCGACGAGGCCGCCATCGGAATCGGGCGGCAGCGTCAGCGCATCACCCCACTGCATGGACACGCTGTACGCGTTGTCGTGGCCGATCATCGGCTCGAGCACGGCCGAGGACATGCGCCGGGGCGGCTCCACGCCCACTCGGCCGTGCCGCCAGCCCTTGATGTCCGCA
>JAYTSB010000383.1:0-21842 GCA_043745825.1 Actinomycetota bacterium
CTGGAAGAAGGCGATCGCGTCGGCGAGGACATCGCCACCCACCACCTTTCCGATCGTACGCAGCACGGGCTGGGCGGCGATGTTCAGCACCTTCAGCCCGCCACGTGCCGGCAGCATCATCAGGCGGAACAGGCGGTGGTTGATGAACCGGGTGAGCGTGGCCGGTGCGTCGAGGAAGTCGAGCGCATTGCGGGTTGGCGGGGTGTCCACCACCACGAGATCGAATCGCTCATCGCGATGGAGCTGGTACAGCTTCTCCGCCGCCATGTACTCCTGTGTGCCCGAGAGCGCGCCGGCAATGTTGTGGTAGAACGCGTTGGCGAGGATGCGCTCGGCGCGTTCGGGCGTCGCCGCGTACTGGCGCACCAAACCGTCGAAGGTGGTGGCCGGGTCCAGCATCATCGCCCACAACTCGCCGGGTGCCTCCACCCGCGTTGGCTCGTTGGTCAGCCCGCTGGCAAGCCCGAGCGCATCAGCCAGTCGGCGGGCCGGATCGATGGTGACCACCACCACCCGCTTGCCGATCGAGGCGGCGTGCAGGGCGATGGCTGCGGCGACGGTGGTCTTGCCGACTCCGCCGGAACCGCAGCTGACGATGATGCGCGAAGCGGCGACGATGGTGTCGAGAGCGTGCACCCGGTGCGCGCTCATCCGCTCAGGGTCGCGATCTGATCGAGCAGGGCAGCCGACAGCGCCGGGAGGTCGGCAACCGAGATGCCGGCCACCGGCAGTTGAGGCAGCACGATCTGGGTCAGGGCGAGGTCACTCGACAATCGGTCGAGCTCGTTGCGCTGAGCGTGGCGGTGGTGGTTGCGGAAGCGAGCGGCCTCGCGCAAGTAGACATCGGCCTCATCCAACTCGGGCACCGGGTCGCCGAGGTCCACACCATTGACGATCACGGGGCCGAGCTGTACGCCCACCCGCTCCTCCACCGAATAAGCGGTCTCGATCAGCTCGTTGATGGGTGTGGTCTCCGGCAACGTGACCAGGATCACCTGGCAGCGGTCGGGGTCGTTGAACATCTCCAGCACCTCTTCGGCCTGGGTCTTGATCGGTCCGCCGCGAACGGTGTCCAGTAATCCGCGTGCCGAGAGCAGGAACGTGATCGCATGGCCGGCCGCGGGCCCATCGACCACGATCAGGTCATGAGAGTCCAGCCGTTCTAGCTGCTTGAGCTTGCCCAGCACCACGATGTCGTCGATGCCGGGAGCAGCCGTGGCCACGACGTCGATGATGCCACTCGTGGCGAGGCGCTTGGAGACCCGCTTCAGCCCGTGGGCATCGAGGTAGTCGGCCAGTGCCTCTGGCGCAGTGATGGTCATGACCTCGACACCGGAATCGGCCAGCAGTTCGCCGAGCGCGGTCTTGCCCTCCAGCTCCACGGCGAGGACGCGAAGTCCCGCACGGGCTGCCGCATGGGCCATGACAGCCGTTACCGTTGTCTTGCCGACGCCGCCCTTGCCAGCCACGATGACCAGCCGGGCCGCGCCGAAAAACTGCAATGAATTCACACGCCCTCCGGAGGCTCTCCTTGCGCAGACTAGCGATCATCGTGTTGGCCGTCGCGGCCGGGCTGGGGATGCTCGCACCCGCCGCGCACGCCACCACCCCTCCGACCAGCGCGCCGGGTACCGGCTCGGTGGGTACGTCCGGCGGCGTCTCGGCTCCGTCGGGTTCGGCTGCTGCAGAGGATCTCGCCCCCGTGAACGTGGTGCAGGTCAGCGGTCTGATCGACGAGATCCTCATCGACAAGATCACCACCTCCATCCACGACGCCACCACCGATGGCTCGCAGGCCGTCATCCTGCAGATCAACTCCGGCGGTGCCGTCGTCAGCCGCGACCGCATGGCCACGCTGCTCGGCGTGCTGCGCGACTCCCCGGTGCCCATCGGCATCTGGGTCGGGCCGTCCGGCGCCAACCTCACCGGACTCGGCGCGCAGATGCTGGCTGCAGCCGACGCCACGGGTATGGCACCCGGAGCGCACATCGGCACGTACGGCACACCGCTCACCGTGCCTGGAGTGACCATCGACTTCGGGGTGGCCACGGACCGAATGCGCACGAAGTCCATCGGCTTCCAGGATGCGCGCACGTCCGGCGCGCTGAAGCTGGACACCACCGACGAGGGCGTGCCGGCCATCAAGAACATGGTGCTGGCGATGGATGGGCTGAAGGCGCGGGGCAAGACGTTGGACACGGTCACCTCGTCGTTGAACGACGACGGCGGCACCCAGAACAACGCCACGCTGGTGCGCTTCTTCAAGCTCGGCCTGCTCAACCAGTTGCTGCACACCGTGAGCAGCCCGGCGGTGGCCTACCTGCTGTTCATCATCGGCCTGGTGCTGCTGATCTTCGAGTTCTACACGGCCGGCGTCGGCGTTGCCGGAGTCGTCGGTGCCGGCTGTCTGACACTGTCCTGCTACGGCCTCGCCGCGCTGCCAACCCACGGTTGGGCCGTGGCTGCGATCCTCGCGTCGATGTTGGCGTTCGCAATCGATGTTCAAGTCGGCATACCCAGGTTCTGGACCGGCGTGGGCGTCGGGCTGTTCGCTGTGGGGTCGTGGTTCCTGTACCGAGACGTGCTCGGTGCCGATCTGCGTCCGTCGTGGATCACGTTGCTCGTCGGCGTCGGCGGGGTGATGCTCACCTTCATCGTCGGCATGCCCTCGATGGTGAGGACTCGTTTCGCGACACCCACCGTTGGCCGCGAGTGGATGATCGGCGAGATGGGCACGGTCGTCGCGGACATCGGCCCCGAGGGCATCGTCGAGGTCGCCGGCGGCAAGTGGCGGGCGCGCACGAATCGCGCCACGCCGATGAAGGTGGGAGACCGCCTGCGTGTGATCGCGATCGACGGTGTCACGCTGGAGGTCGAGCCGGAAGAGGGTGGCGCGAAGGACTACCGCGAGATGCGCAAGAAGAGCGGTGTCACGGTCGGCGAGCCGTGACCACCCAGACCGAGCCGGTGAAGGCGACAACGCCATCGGAGTCGACGCGCTCGGCGATGGCGTCGCGCACGGCCAGCCGGGCGCGGTCGTAGGTCTCCTCGTCCACCTGCTCGCGCAAACCCTGCGCAGCGCGGCTGCCCATCAACTGCTGCAACGCGGCGTCCACGCCGAGGCCCGCGCCCAGGACGACGGGTGCGGTGAACGGTGTGGCGGCGATGTCGAGCCATCCTGCGTCGGTGAGTATCTGGTGGATGCGTGCGGGGTCGTGGAACGCGAACGGCCCGGGTGCATCGGCTGGGGGGAGCACTGGGTCAGGCGTGAACGTGCGCATGATGCGCGCCGGCAGCGCCATCCACTCGTTGAGGTCCTCGTGCTGCCAGCACACGAACACGATCCGCCCACCCGGCCGTACGGCAGCGCCAATGTTGGCGAACGCCGTCACCGGATCGGCGAAGAACATCACGCCGAAGCGCGAGTAGACGGCGTCGAACGGATCAGCTTGGACGAGGTCTGCGGTCTGCACATCGGCGATCGCCAGCGACACCTGCGGCGTGTCCTTGATGCGCGCACGGGCGGCGTCGATCATCGTCGGCGAGATGTCGCACCCCACCACCGATCCCGTGGGGCCGACGGCCGAAGCGATCGCCAACGTGGTCGTGGCGGTGCCGCAGCCGACGTCGAGGACGTGCTCGCCGGGGCGCGCCGCAAGCACGCGCTGCGACTCCACTCCAAACGGGGCGAGCATGTGGTCGAAGAGCTGTTGCTCGTTGACCCACTGGACGCCGCCGATCTCTGTCCAGTACGCAGCCTGCTGAGCATTTGACATCCGAGCAGTGTTGCACGGAAGGTTCGACGAGCGCAGTGGTCATCCCTTTCCAGTGAAGGGTGCCCAATGCGACAACACCTATGTTCACGGGATGGAGCTCACCATACTGCTCGCCGTACCGCTCGCCGCCGCCACCGTAGCGATGCGAGCGCTCCCGCGGTGACGGTGCACCAACTCTCGCGCAGGGACGCGCGCCGGATCGCGGTGCGCGCCCAGCTGTTGAACAAACCTCGACCGACCGTGTTGCTGGAGGTCGTCCGCCAGCTCTCTATGTTGCAGTTCGACGTGACCAACGCTGTCGCGCCGAGCGCCGATCTCGTGCTGTGGAGCCGGCTCGGGTCGGCGTACTCCCCGGCGGATCTCGTGGCCGCGCTCGAGCGGCGCGACGTCGTTGACTTTCGTGGAATGATTCGGCCGAGCGAGGACCTCGCCCTCTACCGCGCGGACATGGCCGACTGGGAGAGGCGAGAGGTCACTGGCTGGCGGCAGTCGAACCGTGACTGGGTGCGTGCCAACGACGCGTGCCGGCGCGACATCCTGGTCGCGCTGGAGGCGTCGGGGCCGTTGCCGGCGACTGAGTTGGCGGACACCTGCGTCGTGCCCTGGAAGTCCAGTGGCTGGAACAACAACCGCAACGTCGGCCAGCTGCTGGAGCTGATGGTCGTGCGTGGCGAGGTGGCCGTCGCTGGACGCAGCAACGGCCAGCGGCTGTGGGATCTCGCCGAGGAGGTCTACCCGGACACGCCGGTGCTGCCGGCCGAGGATGCGGCGCGCGTCCGCAACGAGCGCCGGCTGCGCGCCCTCGGCATCGCCCGGGCCCGCGGGCCGGAGTGCCCGGTGGAACCCGTCGACGTCGGTGAGGTGGGCGAGGCGGCCGTGGTGGACGGCGTCCGTGGCGAATGGCGCGTCGATCCCGCCCAGCTCGCCCAGCCGTTCTCCGGCCGCCTCGCCCTGCTGTCGCCGCTCGACCGGCTGGTGTACGACCGCAAGCGGATGGACGAGCTGTTCGAGTTCGACTACCAGCTGGAGATGTACAAGCCGGCGTCCGGGCGACGATGGGGCTACTGGGCGTTGCCCGTGCTGTACGGCGACCAGCTGGTGGGCAAGCTCGATGTCACCGCCGACCGCAAGGGCGGCGTGCTGCGTCTCGATGCCGTGCACCGCGATGTCGACTTCACACCAACGATGGACGCCAGGTTGCACGCGGAGATCCGCTCCCTGGCCGGGTGGCTTGAACTTGAGCTCGACGACCGCACGTAGCCGGTCTCGGCGAGCTGGGGAAACCGGTGCGATTGTGCCGACGTGCGTGGTTTTGTACAGTTATCAAGCAGGGCCATCACGGAAAGCGGACAAGGAAGCGAATTGGTTGCACGCCGATATGACGAGCTCGACGATCTGGAATGGCAGCTCGCTGCCTCTTGCCGTGGGGAGACCGCGTCGTCGTTCTATCCACCGGTGCACTTCGAACGCAAGGAGCTCCGAACCGCCCGCGAGCGCGTCGCCAAGTCCATCTGCGCAACCTGCCCGGTGCGTCCGGAGTGCCTGTCCTATGCACTCCACACGACCGAACCACATGGCATCTGGGGCGGTCTGAATGAACTCGAGCGTCGCCAGCTCGTCGCCCGACAGTCCTGAGAACACCGCCGTCGGCGCGGGTGCCTCACGTGCCGAGATCGTGGTGCACAAACGCACGTACGTGCAGGGCCGGCCCGCTGTGTACAGCGTCGCTGGGTCGGGCATGCCAGTGGTGCTCCTCCACGGGTGGGCACTGGCGGACAACACCTATCGCAACGTGATCACCCGCATCGCCGGCCAGGGCTGTCGGGTGATCGCCCCGGCCATGCCCGGTTTCGGCGGCACCCACGACCTGCCCAAGCAGCAGTTCTCGATCGCCGGGTACGCCCGCTGGGTGGCCGACCTGCTCGATGCGTTGGAGGTCTCCGAACCAGTTGTGCTGGTCGGCCACAGCTTCGGCGGCGGCGTGGCGATCCGCTTCGCCCACGACCATCGACGCCTCGTGCGTTCGCTCGTGCTGGTCAACTCAATCGGCGGCTCGTCGTGGCGCCAGGGAAACGTGATGCGGTCCATCTCCGAGCGCCCACTGTGGGACTGGGGTCTGCACTTCCCGTCCGATGTGTGGCCGATCCGCCAGGCCAGCCGCGTGCTGCCGGTCATCGTCGGAGACCTCGTGCCGAACATCTTCCGCAACCCGCGTGCCATTGCCAAGGTGGCCAACCTGGCCCGTCGCGCCGACCTCCGCCCCGAGCTCGAGGCGTTGCGCAACCGTGGCCTGCCGATCACGATCCTGTGGGGTTCGCGCGATGGTGTCATCCCGCGTGAGTCCTTCGAGGCGCTGTGCGTGGCCGCAGGTGTTGAGGGCACGGTGGTGCAGGGTTCGCACTCCTGGCTGCTGGCCGATCCGGATCAGTTCGGCGAGGTCATCACCAACGACATGCGCGTCGCCAAGTTGGCCAGGGAGCTGGAGCAGCAGGCACCGAAGAAGAAGGGTCGGATCCAGCGCGTCGCCTCGCTGATGTCCAAGCCGACGACCACGAAGCCGACGACCGATCCGCCGACCGAGCCGACGACCGAGCCGCCGACCATGAAGCCGACCATGAAGACGACCATGAAGACGACCATGAAGCCGCCCAGGACAACGGCGAAGCCCACCGGTCCGTCACCCGAGGGCGGGAAGACGGGGACCGGCGATGCGTAGATCGTCACGCCGGCGGGTGATGCCGCGGCTGTCCAGCTCTGCGGCCAGCGGCAGTGCGTGCTTGCGGCTGGAACCGGTGGCATCGCGGAACTGGGCAACGGTGAACCCGTTGACATCGCCGGCCAGCAGCGTGGCGGCCAGGCGCGCCGCAGCATCGATGGTGTCAGGGTGGAAGAACACGCCGTCGCGCTCCACCACCAACCCGCGCCGCTCCAACTGACGCAGCTCGGCCCGGTCCACCCCGGCGGCATCCGGGGGCGTGAAGCCACCTGCGGCGAGCGCAGCGACGAATGGATGATCCGCCAGCGGGTCGCGCACCTCCACCTGGCGGGCCCGGCCGGCCTCCACCGCCACGTCGTCGAGCCGGACCAGCACGGCGCGCTCGCGATCGTCGAGCACGGCGATGTCTAAGCCGAGCGGCCCCGCGTCGACAACGCGCCCATGCACGATCTCGGTCAGCGCGCGCAACGCCTCGTCCGTCACCACCCACGTGCCGATGGTGGGCTGGTGCACGTCGCCGGTGAGCAACTCCAGCTCCGCCGCGGTCACCCAGCCGCGCTCACGGATCACGCGTTGCACGTCGCGATCCGGCCGCGCCTTGGAAGCGGCCAGCACCGGATGGACGTCGAGTACCTCACCGCCGCCAACGGTCTCGCCGCGGCCACTCTCGCGCAGGATGAAACGATCGCCGGGCAGCAGTGGCAGCGGCACCGGGACGTGGAGGCGAACGAGCCCTCGCTGGCCCGGCTGGATGGCTTCGTCACCGAGGACGCGAACGCGCACCGAGAACTCGCCCGAACCGATGTAGGCGACGTGCGCACCGCGGCGGGAGACCTCGTGGTCGAGGCGGTCGAGCACCTGCAGGCTTGCATCGAAGCGTTGCGTCGGCCACCACTGCCAGCGCCGCACCACGGCGTCGCCACGGGCCACGTCGGTGTGCTCGACCCCCACCAGGTTGAGCGCCACACGGTTGCCGGCACCGATGGACGTCACGGTGCTGCCCAGGGTTTGGATGCTGCGAATGCGCACATCGTCGTGATGGCTGCCGACGGACACCCGATCGTCCACCGACAGCACGCCGCCGGTCAGCGTCCCGGTCACCACGGTGCCGCTCCCCCTGGCCGCGAACACCCGGTCCACCCACAGGCGCGGCCGACCACGATCTCCCGCCTCCGGCGTCTGCTTCACCAGGGCATCCAGCGCGGCCCGCAAGTCGTCCAGGCCCAAGCCCGCCGTTGCCGCCACCGACACCACCGGTGCGTCGGCCAGGAAGGTGCCCGAGACGTGGTCGAGCACCTCCAGCTCGGCGATCTCGCGCCATTCGTCGTCGACCAGATCCACCTTCGTCAACGCGATGACGCCGTGGCGCACCCCGAGCAGCTCGAGGATGCGCAGGTGCTCCTCGCTCTGCGGCTTCCAGCCCTCTGTGGCCGCCACCACGAACAGGCAGGCGTCGATGCCGCCGACGCCGGCGAGCATGTTGCGCAAGAAGCGCACGTGGCCCGGCACGTCGATGAAACTGATGCCCTCGCCGGACGGCAGCGCAGCGTGGGCGAACCCGAGATCGATGGTGAGGCCGCGGCGTTTCTCCTCCTCGAACCGGTCCGGGTCGGTGCCGGTGAGCGCCAGCACGAGCGAGCTCTTGCCGTGATCCACGTGGCCGGCAGTGGCGATGACGCGCACGGTGAACCTGACCGCTCAACCCAGCGCGATGAGCGCTGCGGCAAGATGGTGGTCGTCGGCGGGGTCAACGCTGCGCAGATCGAGCATCGTGTTGCCCTCGCGCAGGCGGCCCACAATCGGTAGCGCTCCGCTGCGCAGCGTCGCGAGGTGGTCGCCCGGTACCACCACGCCGAACGAAGCGATCGTGACGCCCGGTGCCGAACCAGCGCCCGGCATGGCCGCCATCGCCTCGGCCCTTGCTGAGAGGCATTGCCCGGCGAGGGCCTCGGCGCGTGCCTGCAGGGCTGCAACGGGTTGGGCCACCATCCGCCAGAACGCGATGTCCTGCGCGGCCGTGCGCCGCAGGTAGCTCAGGGCCACGTCCTGCAAGGCCGTCAGCACCAGGCCGCCCGGACGCAGCGCCCGGGCGAGGGGATGTCGAGCGCATGTCGCCACGAGATCGGCGCGCCCCACGATGATGCCTGCCTGCGGCCCGCCGAGCAGCTTGTCGCCGCTGAAGGTGACCAGCGCCGCGCCGGCGTCGAGCTGCTGGCGCGCACCGGGTTCACCGGCCAGCCACGCGGGTGGGGGCCCGGCCAACCACGGGCAGTTGGCGTCGATGAGTCCGCTGCCGATGTCGGCCACAACGGGCACCGACAGGGTGGCCAATTCGGCGACGGTGGTCTCCTCGACGAAGCCCTCGACGACGAAGTTGGACGGGTGCACCTTCATCGTGAGGGCGATCTCCGGCGTGCCCCGATCGATCACCTTGGCGTAGTCGGCGAGGCGGGTGCGGTTGGTGGTGCCGACGTCGACGAGCGTGGCGCCGGACTGCTCCATCACCTCGGGCACGCGGAACGCGCCACCGATCTCCACGCTCTCCCCGCGGCTCACTGCGACACCCCGGTCGTACGCCAGCGCCGCGAGCACAAGCATCACCGCCGCAGCATTGTTGTTGACCACCATCGCTGCCTGCCCGCCACACAGGCGGGCAAACAGCTGGCCAACGGCACGCTGGCGTGACCCGCGCTCGCCGGTGGCGAGATCGAACTCCACGTTCAATGGCTGGGCAGGCTGGGTCACCGCGAGCGGCGCACGGCCGAGGTTGGTGTGCAACAGCACCCCGGTCGCGTTGACCACCGGCACCATCAGCGTGCGCGCAAAGGCCGTCGCACGTGCGGGCGCGGACTGGGGATCGCCCGCGGCGATGGCCTCGCGGGCGATGTCGACGCAGATCGCGGCGGGTAGCCCGCTGGCCGCAAGCGATCGCGCCAACGCATCGACCGACGGGGGCCGCTCGCCGCGTGCGGATTCGCCGCGTGCGGGTTCGGCAGGTTCGGCGTCGGCGGGTTCGGCGTCGGCGGGTTCGGCGTGAGTGGCCATCGTGCCCCTGAACCTACGCCGCGCGATCGAGGCTCCACCCAACTGTGAGCCCCAGCCGGCTGAGCGTGGATTCCCCCAACAACGTTCGTGTCAAGACATTGGTCGCCAGTCGACCAATGTCTTGACACAGACGGGTGGTGCGGAGGGCGTGGTGCCCGGAGCCGGCGTGGGCGAGGGGTGCGGTCGGGGGGTGCGGTCGGGGGTATCGTCGCCGCGATGTTGTCCGTGCCCGTCGTGCGCCTCGACCCTGACCTCGCGCTGCCGGGCTACGCCCATCCTGGCGATGCCGGGCTTGATCTGTGCGCTCGTGAAGCGGGCACCATCCAGGCAGGAGGCGGCCGGCTGATCATGCCGACCGGCATCGCGATCGCGATCCCGTTCGGTCACGCCGGATTCGTGCTGCCGAGGAGCGGCCTGGCGCTGAAGCACGGCATCACCGTCGTGAACGCTCCGGGCCTGATCGACGCCGGGTACCGCGGCGAGATCAAGGTCGTGCTGCTCAACACCGACCCGCACCACGACTACGTGGTGCATCGCGGCGACCGCATCGCCCAGCTCGTGCTGCAGCGCATCGACGAGGTGGCGTGGGACGTGGTCGACGAACTCGACGGGGTCGACCGCGGCGGCGGCTTCGGGCACAGTGGTCGCTGATCTCACAGCGTGCGAATGGCGCTGCCGAGGCGGCGGATGCCTTCTCCGACCGTGGACGCGTCGGTGCCGGCCACGGACAGGCGCAGAAACGTGCCCGGTGGCTCGGAGCAGAAGCTCATCCATCCTGGGGTGACGGCCACGCCGGCGTCATGCGCGGCGCGAACAACGGTGCGGTCGTCGAGCCGGTCGTCGATGGCCACCCACAGGACCAACCCGCCGCTCGGCCGAACGCTGAGCTGTAGGCCGGACTCGCGCTCGATCGCGGTGACGGCAACCTCCATCCGCTCGCCGATCGCGCGCTGCAGCCGGGTGAGGTGACGCGACCAACCGGGCGCCGTGACCAGCGCGAGCGCGGTCTCCTGCAGCATCGTGGACACGAAGAAGTCGTCCACCAGGCGCGCGTTGCGGAGCCGGCGCAGGGCCGGTCCGCGTGCCGCCAGGGCGGCGATACGCAGCGACGGCGCCGCCGACTTGGTGAGCGAACGGACATGGATGACATGCCCGTCGCGATCGGCGTGGATCATCGGCGACGGTGGGCGGCCATCGAAGTGGATGTCGCGCGCATAGTCGTCCTCGATCACGAATGCGCCGTGGGTGCGGGCGAGGTCCAACACCTCCCGTCGTCGTTCGGCCGAGGTGGTGATGCCCGTTGGGTTCGCCGCATGGGGCTGCAGGTAGACGAGGTGGGCACCGGTGGTTCGCAGTGCTGCGTCGAGCAGGTCCGTGCGCACGCCTTCGTGATCGGTGGGCACCGGTACGGGTGACAGCGCGGCCAGGCGGGCTGCGTCGATCGCGCCCACGTAGGTGGGGGACTCGATGATCACCGGGTCGCCCGGCCCGGCGAGGCTTCGGAAGGCGGCAGACAGGGCGGCCTGGCCACCAGATATCACCAGGATGTCATCGGGGCGGATGCCGCCGCCGATGTCGGCAGCGAACCAGGTCCGCAGCCCGGCAGAGCCCTGGGCGGGTGATCTGCCCCAGGCGCCGGGTCGTCGCGCCGCTCGCGACGAGGCTGCTGTCAGCAGGTCAACGGCCTGCAGGGTGGGGTCGGGGTAGCCGGTGGCGAGCGAGATGACGTCGGTGGAGTAGTCGGCCAGCAGCTCGACCATGCCTTCGCCGGGCACGGTGCGCGCGCCCAGCGCCGCCGTCTGCCACGTGAAGTCGCCGGCGCGGAACTCGGCACGGGGCGAGACGAACGTGCCCCGGCCCGGCTTGGGCTCGACGAGGCCCTCGTGCCCGAGTTGGGTGATCAGGTGCTGGATCGTCACCGGGCTTGCGCCGTGACGTCCGGCCAGCTCGCGGATGCTCGGCAGGCGGGCTCCTGCTGGCGCGGCGAGAATGAGCGCACGCAGCTCGGCCTCGGCGGTGTTATCATGACCCATGACGGTTGACTATAACGTTATCAAGGTCGGCCCGCCGGTGTTATCGACCACCACCGACGCATCTGCTGACGGTCCTGTCGACGGTGCTGTCGCCGGACCTGTCGACGTAGCTGCCGTGGCACCGGCCGTCGCTCCGGTTGCGCCGGGCATGCTTCGGGCCGCGCTCGGCGTCCTGGCCTTCAGCTTCAGCCTGCCGATGACCAAGATCGCCGTGCGTGGGCTGGACCCCGTCGTGGCCTCGATGGGTCGGGCCGCCGTGGCCAGTGTGCTCAGCGCGATCGCGCTCACCGTCACCAAGGCTCGGCGGCCGAGCGCCAATCAGGTGCGCCGGCTGGTGTTCGTGGTCGGTGGGGTGATCGTGGGATTCCCGTTGCTGACGGCGTATGCGTTGCATCACACCGACAGCTCGCACGGGTCGGTGGTCAACGGCCTGCTGCCCCTCGCCACCGCCGGCATGGCCGTGATCCGGGCCGGGGAACGCCCGTCGCGGCGGTACTGGATCTGCAGTTTCGTCGGCTTCGGCGCCGTGGTGGGCTTCGTGATCGAAGGTGGCACCGGCGTGCACCTCGCCGACGCGCTGCTGGTGGGCGCTGTGCTCGCCGCGGCAGTGGGCTACACCGAGGGTGCCCTGCTGGCCCGGGAGATGGGTGGTTGGCAGGTGATCTGCTGGGCGTTGGTGCTCTCGGCGCCGCTGGTGTGGACGCTCACCGCCGTCGTGGGCGCGCACACCGGGCTCCACGCAAGCCCGGGACAGTGGTCGGCATTCGCGTACACGGCGGTGTTCTCGATGTTCCTTGGTTTCTTCGCCTGGTACTCGGGTCTCGCCCGTGCCGGCATTGCCCGCGCCGGGCAGCTGCAGTTGGCCCAGCCGGTCCTGTCGATCCTGTGGGGTTGGCCACTGCTGGGTGAGGCGCTCACCGTGCCGGCGGTGTTCGCCGTGGTGGTGGTGCTGGGCGCCGTGGCCTTCGGCCGTCGCTCGGTGGTGACCACTCGCTCCACCTGACGGCGCCCGGCCCTGACGCCAGGTCTCACTGCCAGGCGAAGACCGGCTGCTCGAACGTGTCCACCCGATCGCCGATGCGGCCCTCCACAGCGACCCAACGGAACTGCACCAGTACCGCCCCCGTCGGCGCGTGGATGATGTCGCCACCAAGTGGCACCTGCACCACCGGGTGCTCGCTCTCGGGAATTTGCACGAAGCGGGGCGAATCTGCGCGGCACAACTCGTGCAGCCCGACTCGGTAGACGTATGCGACCTCGCTCGGGTTCGGGGCCAGCTCCACGTCACCGCCGCCCCACATGACGACGGGAGTGATCACGTAGCCGGACCGGGTGGGGTAGTCATCGAGCACACCCAGCACGGCGTCTCCACCCAGCTCCAACCCGAGCTCCTCGTGCAGCTCGCGCAGCGCGGTCTGCTCCACGGTCTCGCCGGGATCACACCGTCCGCCCGGAAGGGCCCACTGCCGGGCGTGCGAACGCATCGTGGCGGCGCGCCGACACAGCAGGAAACTGGCCCCACCGGCCACGCCCGTCATCTGCCCGTCGAGCCCGGTGACGTCGGCAGGGATGACGGCCAGGGATGCCACATCCACAGGCGATTCGTCCACGCCGTGGCGCTCGGCATCGCTGTCCACGACGACGATGGCCACAGCTGCGTGGCGGCGCCCGTCCAGCGGGTGGACGCGGCGTTCGTGGCGGGCGAGGTGACCGACGATGCTCGACCGCAGCGCCTCGTCGTAGGGGATCATCCGCCGATCTTGACCCACATGACCGTTATCCGTTCAGTCGGGCAAACGGCTGGACAGCACGCCGGTGGCCGCCAACGCCGCGATGGCAGCGTCATCGAGCCCGAGAACATCGCGGAGCACCTGCTCGTTGTCCTCGCCCCGATACTTCGGTTCCCCGTGTACCCCGCTGGTTGCGGCGCTGAAGGTCCATGGCGAATTCGGGACGCGCACTGCGCCTCCGTTGCGATCACTCACGGCGACCACGGCGTGGCGCTCGGCCGCCCACGGTGTGTCCGCGATGTCGCGCACGCTGCGCATCTCGCCGGTGGCCAGTTCGTGGCGGTCGAGGACGGCTTCGATGGTGGTGGCATCCGGTTGGGTGAGCGCCCACGCGCGGAGCAGATCGAGCAGTTCGTCGAGGTGCTCCATCCGGTTGCCGACGCTGGTGAACCGCGGGTCGGTGACCAGCGCCGGTGCGCCCATCGCTTCCACGAACCGGTCGAACGTGCCGCGCTCGGCGGGATGTCCGCTGATCACCACCGATTCACCGTTGGCGGTGGTGAGCACCGGATAGTCGCCCGGCTGGAACGAGCGGATCCAGTCCGGCGAGACGGCCCCGTCCCACAGATGATCGTGGGCGTGCTCGTTCACGTACAGCATCGTCTGGGCCATCGACACTTCGACGTGTTGGCCGACACCCGTGCGCTCGCGCTGGTACAGCGCGGCGAGCACACCGCTTGCGGCCTCCAGCGAGGTGTACAGATCGCCGTGGCTGTGCGGATCGTTCACATAGTGCACGTTGCCGTCGGCGTCGCGGTGGGCGTCGCACTGCGCCTTGGTGAAGCCGGTTTCCGCGCCGATCACACTCGCGTAGGCGCGTCGGTTGCGCCACGGCCCGGTGGACCCGTAACCGCTGATGCTCAGGTAAATGACGCGGGGATTCACGGCCTGCACCGCCGCGTAGCCGAGGCCCATGCGGTCCGTCACGCCGGGACGGAAGTTCTCCATCAACACGTCGCAGTGGCGGGCCAGATCGAGCAACAGGGTCACGCCCTCCGGCTTGCTCATGTCCAGGCTGATGTTGCGCTTGCCCACGTTCTGCTGGATGAAGTAGCTGGCGAGGCCGGCCACACGCGGGTTGGCGAACCGCGTCAGGTCGCCGGCCGGCGGCTCGACCTTGATCACGTCGGCGCCCATGTCGCACAGCATCCGTGCCGCGTGCGGCCCGCTGAGCACCCGGGTCAGGTCGAGGACGCGCAGCCCGTGGAGGGGACCGGGCATCGGAGCGGGCGGGACAGGCACGGGATCGGCATCGCTGGGAGTGACCACACCCACAGTCTCGCGGTTTGGCACGGGCTCGCGCGAGCTGACCTAGAGTTGGATGCGCAGACTTCGATACGAAAGGAGCCGAGGATGAGTAGCTTCCTGGACAAGGCCAAGGAGTTGGCCGAAGACGTTGCCGAGAAGGTGGAACCGATCATCGACAAGATCGAGGACAAGCTCCCTGATTCGGTGAAGGCCAAGGTGGAGCCGGTGCTCGACAAGATCAAGGACAAGCTCCCCGGAGGAGACAAGGGCCACCGGGCCGAAGCGGGCGGCACGGCCGGCATCGGCGACCTGGGCGACCTGGGCGACATCGGCGACAAGCCGTCGGGCACCACGCCCGCAACCTGATCACTGGGCCTGGTCGTCAGCCCGACGACCAACCGTGCTCGCGTATCTCGGCGCCATCGGCGTCGAGTGCGCGGCCGGCCCAACGCAGCTCACCCGGCGTCGCGCTGAGGTGGGCGATCAGACCCTGCATCGGCGTGCCGTCGAGGGTGGCGATTGCGTTGCGCGCCGCGTAGTGCGGATCCGCGGCGATGTCCGCCATGTCCATCACCGGGCCGATCGCGGCTTCGGCGGACGTGAACGCGTCGAGCACCTCTGTGCTCGTGCGTTCGGCGCACCAAGCAACCATCACTGCTTCCAGCGCCTCGCGGTTCGCCATCCGGTCCTGGAAGGTGACGAAGCGTGGATCATCACCCACGCCGAGCAGGCGGGTGACCCGGCGCGCGACGGTGTCCGCGCTCGCGCTGACCGCCACCCATCGCCCGTCGCTGCATTGATAGGTACCCCGGGGAACCGTGTAGGGCAGCCCGGCGCCGAGCCGTTGTTGCTGCTCGCCCGTCACGCGGTACAGCGACAGCAGCGGGCCCATGATCTGGAACACGCTCTCCAGCAGGCTCACGTCCACCACCTGACCAACGCCGCTGTGCAGGGCGATCATCGTCGCCAGCGCCGCGGAGAGCCCGGTGACCTCGTCGGTGAGCGCGATCGGGGGCAGCAATGGTTGACCGTCGGGCTCGCCGCTGATCGCAGCAAGACCACTCATTGCCTCGGCGATGGTGGCGAACCCCGGCCGGTTGCGGTACGGGCCGGTCTGGCCGAAGCCAGTGACCCGGGTGATGATCAGCGTCGGATTGGCGTCGTGCAGCACGTCGGGCGCCAGGCCCAGGCGCTCGAGCGTTCCCGGCCGGAAGTTCTCCACCAACACATGGGCGTCGGCCACGAGACCCAGCAGGAGCGCACGATCGGCCTCGTCTTTGAGGTCGAGCGCGATCATGCGCTTGTTGCGGTTGATCACCTTCCACCACAGGCCTTGGCCGTCGCGGGGATCCTGCCAGGCCATGTTGCGCAGGCTGTCCCCGTCACCCGGACGCTCCACCTTGATCACGTCGGCGCCGAAGTCGGCAAGGTACGCCGCGCACTTCGGACCGGCGATCACGGTGGAGAGGTCGAGCACGCGCAGGTCGTGCAGCGGTGCCGTCACGGTGCCCACCCGCCCAATCGTGTGCACGCCGCGCTGATGTCGTCTCGGGACCCGGCGTAGGAGAATCGCGCCCAGCGGTGGCCGCGGGTGGTGTCGAAGTCCAGGCCCGGTGTGCACGCCACATCCAGTTCGTCGAGCCATCGCCGGCACAGCATCATCGAGTCGTCGGTGAGGTGGGAGACGTCGGCGTAGACGTAGAACGCACCGTCCGCGTCGGCCACCTCGGTGATGCCGGCGACGCGCAAACCGTCGAGCAACAGCGCCCGGTTGGCGCGGTAGCGCTGGACGTGCCCGTCGAGCTCGGGCTGGGCGTCAAAGGCGGCGAGTCCCACCACCTGGGAGATGTGCGGCGCACAGATGTACAGGTTCTGCTGGAGGCGCTCGAAGGCGTCGGTCAGCGGCTCCGGTGTGACCACCCAGCCCAAACGCCAACCCGTCATGCTGAAGTACTTCGAGAAGCTGTTGATGACCACGGCATCGCGCGTGTGGGCCAGCATCGTCGGTGCCGGCCCGGTGTAGGCGATGCCGTGGTAGATCTCGTCGCTGATGATCTGGATGCCGTGCTCGGCGCCGTACGCGGCAAGAGCCGTGAGCGTGTCGACGCCCAGCACGGTGCCCGTCGGGTTGGATGGCGAGGCCACGATCAAGCCGTCCAGCGGACCGGCGGCATCGAGCAGCTCGATCGTCGGCGCCCAGCGGGTGGCCGAGCCGACCGGGATGGGAACGGGCTCCACACCGAGGGCCAGCAGTGTGTTGCGGTAGCACGGGTAGCCGGGCTCCAACACGCCAACGCGCTGGCCGGGATCGAAGCAGGCCACGAACGCGAGCGAGAAGCCGGCGGAGGCCCCGGCCACGATCATCACCCGCTCGATCGGGACCGAGACGCCGTACCACTCGGCGTAGTGCTGCACGATCCGCCGGCGCAGACCGACGAGTCCAGGCGCGTTCGTGTAGCCGAGCGGCTGGGCCGTCATCGCCGCCACCCCGGCCGCGATTGCCGCAGTTGGTGCGGGCGTGGAGGGCTGGCCCACCTCGAGATGGATGACGCGATGGCCTGCGGCCTCGCGCTCGCTGGCTCGCCGCGCCATTGCCATCACATGGAACGGGGGCACCAGTGCGGCGCGTTTCGACGCGCTCAGCGCAGCGGCAGGTTCAAGCACCGGTCCTCCAGACGACCGAGCGCGTACGACTCGTAGTCGATGCCGAAGTCGCGGTACAGGGAGCGGCAGCGCTCGCTCCACACGAGCGCGTCGGGGGTGGAGATGCGATGCACCACCTGCGTGACACCGCCTTCGTACACGCGGTACTCGGCCCACGTGCCGGGGAAATCCTTCACGCAGCCGATCTCGATGCTTGGCACGCCATCGGCGTGGGTCATCGGCCGCACCCGGTGCCGATGGGTGTGCCCGGCGGTGTAGGCGATGATCGACGCGCGCCGGCGCACGACCTCGGCCATGGCATCGCTTGCGTCGGGATGGAGGCCGAAGTACCCCTCGCCCCGCGAGCCGTTGTCGTTGCTGGTGCCGATCCACTGCTGGTGGTGGCCCATCACGATCACCGGGCGATCAGCGGCGCCGGCATGATCGTCGAGCCAGGCGAGCTGTTCGGAGCTCAGCGTGCCGGTGGTCTGGCCGGGGATCACCGTGTCCAGCAGGGCGATGCTGACGCCGGGCAGTTCGATCCACTGGTCGCCGGCGTAGCCGCTCTGCAGCTTGTACGCGTCGTGATTGCCGCGGACCACGGCAAGGCGATCGCCGAACGCGCCGCGGTAGTGGGTTTCGAAGGCCTCCCACTCCTGCGGTTGGCCGTCCTGGCTGAGATCGCCCTTGACGATCACGGCCACCGGATCGATGGCCGCGATCTCGCTGATCGCGCCCCGGTTCATCGTCTCCGGGTACGGCGCCTCACCCGGTAGGGAGCGCTGGATCGGGCCTTCGGGATGATCGTCGATGCGCCCGCACTCGGTCTCGCCGAAGTGCACGTCGTTCACCGTGGCCAGCCGGCAGAGCAGCTGCCCAGGCGGCCGGCGCAACGTGTGTACCTGCGCACCGTGCAGGTCGTAGTCGGTGTCCGGGCTCAGCTCCTCGTAGCGGTGTACGTGCGGGCCGTCGTGCAGCACGATCAGATCATCGGCAACGGTCGTGATGTCCACGGCGCAAACCGTACCGGTCAGCGGTACGGACGGTCGCGACGCGAGGGGAGCGGACGGTTCCACCACCGGCCGCTGAACTTCCATGCCGTCTCTCGCGCCCGTTCCTCGGCGGACACGATGGCGGGTACCGGCCACAGCGCATGCACGGCGGAAGCGATCGCGACCGCTTCCTCGTCGGTCGGCGTCGGCGAGATGCCCGTTGTCAGATGCGTGTTCACAGCGGCATGTTGCCGTGCTTGCGGCGGGGCAGCTCTTCGCGTTTGGTGCGTAACATCCGCAGACCGGCAACGATCTTCTGGCGGGTCTCGGCTGGATCGATGACGTCGTCGATGTAGCCGCGCTCGGCAGCGGCGTACGGGTTCGCGTACTTCTCGGTGTAGTCGGCCACCAGCTCGGCACGCCGGGCGACGGGATCGGCGGCCTGTTGCAGCTCGCGGCGATACACGATCTCGACAGCGCCCTGGGGGCCCATCACAGCCAGCTCGGCAGTGGGCCATGCGTACGAAAGATCCGAACCGATCGACTTGCTGTCCATGACCACGTACGCCCCGCCGTAGGCCTTGCGGGTGATGATCTGGATGCGCGGCACGGTGGCTTCGCAGTATGCGTACAGCAGCTTGGCGCCATGCCGGATGATGCCGCCGTACTCCTGATCCACGCCGGGCAGGAAGCCGGGCACGTCCACGAAGGTGATCAGCGGAATGTTGAAGGCGTCGCACGTGCGCACGAAGCGCGAGGCTTTCGACGCCGAGTCGATGTCCAGCACACCGGCCAGCATCAGCGGCTGGTTGCCCACAACGCCGACGGGCTTGCCGTCGATGCGGGCGAAGCCGCACACGATGCTCTTCGCGAAGTGGGTGGCGTACTCGAAGAACTCGCCGTCGTCGGCAACAGCGGCGATCACCTTCTTCATGTCGTACGGCTGATTCGGCGATGCCGGCAGGATGTCGCGCAGCTCTGGGCACAGGCGGTCCGGGTCGTCGCCGGTGTCCACGGCCGGGGCCTCTTCGAGGTTGTTCGATGGCAGGAACCCGAGCAGGAAGCGCACGTCGTCGAGGCAGGCCTTCTCGTCGGCTGACACGAAGTGGGCGACGCCGCTCTTGCTGGCGTGACTCATTGCGCCGCCGAGCTCTTCGAGCGTGACATCTTCACCGGTGACCGTCTTGACCACGTCCGGGCCGGTGATGAACATGTGGCTGGTCTCGCGCACCATGAAGATGAAGTCGGTCATCGCCGGGCTGTAGACCGCGCCGCCGGCGCACGGCCCGAGGATCACCGAGATCTGCGGCACCACGCCGCTCGACAGCACGTTGCGGTAGAAGATGCCGCCGTAGCTGGCCAGCGAGACCACGCCCTCCTGGATGCGCGCGCCTGCGCCGTCGTTCAGGCCGACCACCGGGGCACCGACCTTGAGCGCCAGGTCCATCAGCTTGTGGATCTTCTCGGCGAAGACCTCGCCCAGGGCGCCGCCGAACACGGTGAAGTCCTGGCTGAACACGAACACCTTGCGACCATCCACGGTGCCCCAGCCGGTGATGACGCCGTCGGTGTACGGGCGCTCCTCCAGGCCCGCCGCATGGGCACGGTGGCGGGCGAGCAGGTCGAGCTCTTGGAACGAGCCGGGATCGAGGAAGTAGTCGATGCGTTCGCGAGCGAGCAGCTTGCCCTTTTCGTGCTGACGCTCGACGGCACGGGCGGAGCCGGCGTGGAACGCCTCCTCGCGCCGGGTGCGGAGGTCGTCGAGCTTGTCGTCCATCGGTGAGGTCACGCAGCTGACGCTAGTGCCGGAGCCGGGGTCCACGGAACTCTTGACACGGCGCTCGCGCTGCTGGCGCCGGCTCGCCGAATCGGCAACGCTGTGCAGATGGCGCTGCCGATCCAACCTCCGATCTCCCCGATGCTGTCCAAGGCGGCGACGGCGATCCCGGAGGGCGAGGGTTGGCACTACGAGCCGAAATGGGATGGGTTTCGTTGCATCGTGTTCCGCGACGGCAACGACATCGAGCTGGCCAGCCGCAACGAGAAGCCGTTCACGCGCTACTTCCCGGAGCTGATCGAACCGTTGCGTTCATCGCTGCCGGAGGCGTGCGTGATCGATGGCGAGATCGTGATTGCATCGGCGGATGGAGACGGCTTGGACTTCGATGCGCTGCTGCAGCGCATCCATCCGGCTGAGTCCCGTGTGCGTCGGCTGGCGGCGGAGACGCCCGCCAGCTTCGTCGGCTTCGACATCCTGGCGCTCGGCCAACGCGACCTGATGGGTGAACCGCTGCAGGAACGCGTTCGGCTCCTGCGCGAGGCGATGTCGGCGGCCGAGCCACCGGTGTACCTGTGCCCGTCGTCGACGCGTGTCGAGACGGCTCGCGAGTGGTTCACCCGGTTCGAAGGGGCGGGCCTCGACGGTGTGATCGCGAAGCGGCTGGGCGATGTGTACACGCCGGACAAGCGCACGCTCGTGAAGGTGAAGCACAGTCGCACCGCCGATTGCGTTGTTGCCGGCTACCGCATCCACAAGGACGGCAACGGCATCGGCTCGTTGCTGCTCGGTCTGTACGACAACGACGGCCAGCTGCACCACGTGGGAGTCACCGCAGCGTTCACGGCGAAGTTCCGAACCGAGCTCCTCGGAATCCTCGCACCGTTGTTGGACGATGCGCTCGCCGATCATCCGTGGGCCGATTGGGCGAACGCGATGGCCCACGCCGATGCCCGCCTCCCGGGGGCCGGCAGTCGATGGAACGCAGGCAAGGACCTCAGTTGGGTGCCGGTGCGCGTCGAGCGCGTGGTTGAGGTCACCTTCGGCCAGCTGCAGAACGGCCGGTTCCGCCACGGTGTGCAGTTCCAACGCTGGCGCCCCGACCGCGAGCCGAGCAGCTGCACCTACGGTCAACTCGACGTCGCCGCGCCGGTGGCCTTCGACGATCTGATGCGTGCCGGCGGCGGCTGAATCGTCAGCCCCCGGCCACCGTGGTGTTGACGTTGGGGTCCACCGTCAGCGGCGGGGATGTGATCGGCGGCTGTGTCACGGTGGTGATCGGGTCCGTGACGACGTCGCCGTTGGGGAGCACGGTGAAGATCGCGCCCTCACTGAAGGTGCCGTCCGCGCTCACCAGGTTCAGCGTCACCTGCCACGCCCCGGCCGCGCCGAGCGGGATGCCGACGTCGGGGGGCAGGTACCAGCCGGTGACGCCGGGCGGGAAGTCGGTGATGGTCATCAACACCGGGTTGGCCGCGCTGTTGGCGGGTGGGTCGAACTGCACCGTGAGGGAGGAAATGCCCGTTGACGGCTTGCTCACTTCGATCAGCACCTCGTTCGCACCCACCTTGCCGGGGTTGATCGAAACCTTTGCCTCCAGCTTGCCGTCGGCGTCGCGGAACGTCTGCTGCAGGGCGAAGTCGTTGGACGACCGCGCGTCGGCGAGGAGGTTGCCGGGCTGGGCGGACAGCATCCACGACGTGATCGCGAGGATGACGATGCCGATGAGCGCCTCCATACCGACGGCGCGGCGCAGTCGGCCGGCAAGCGGTGCCGACATGGAATCGGCGCGCGCCAGGCGGGCGTGCACGAACTGGCGCGT
>JAYTSB010000384.1:0-5835 GCA_043745825.1 Actinomycetota bacterium
ATCACGAACCGCCGCATCATCGCCGTCGCGTCGTGGCTGGAGCGGTTCAGTTACCGTCGCGCCGCCGCAGTCACCGTGCTCAGCAGCGACCTGCGTGACAACGTGGTGGCCAAGCTGCCCGCTCGCCTGACGAGCCGGGTGCACGTCATCCCCAACTTCGTGCTCACCGAGGAGATCCGGCCGCTGGACCGGCTCACGGCGTACCGCGCCGAGCTCGGCATCGGCGACGAACCGGTGGTGCTGTACGCCGGCAACGTCGGCTTCTCCCAGTCGTTGGGGCTGGTGCTGGACGCGGCGCGAGCGATGCCGCACGTGACGTTCGTGATCAACGGCGAGGGCTCGGCCAAGATCGGTCTCGCCGCGCAGGTGGCCGACCTCGCGAACGTTCGCCTCGGCACCTATCAGCCGATGGAACGCCTGCCCGAGGTGCTGGCTACCGGCGATGTGCACGTGGTGCCCCTGCGCGCCGGGCTGGGCCGGGTCAGCGTGCCGTCGAAGACGTACTCGATCCTCGCCGCCGGCCGGCCGGTTGTGGCCGCGATCGACCCTGGCACGGAGGTGCCCCGCATCCTCGCCGCATCGGGAGCCGGGCTGGCGGTGGCTCCCGACGACCCGCACGCCTTCATCGCCGCGTTGAGTGAGCTGCTCGCCGATCCGGATGCCGCCGCGGCGATGGGTCGCCGCGGACGGTCCTGGGTGGAGTCCGCAGCGTCTCCCGCAGCGGTGGCGCGCGCGTACGAGGAACTGTTCCGCGACCTGGCCTGACGCCGGGTTCCACGGGCTGCGCGGGTGGAGCGGAACCGGATGGTTCAGGCGGTAACCTCGCATACTCGTGGCTTCCTCATCGTCCGCCAACAAAGTCGCCAAGCTCGCCCAGAAGGGCAAGGGCAAGAAGGTGCGCTTCCAGGGCGGCACCCTCTTTCCGCTGGTCATCGTCATCGTCGTCGTCGTCTTCGGGGCGCTCATCGTGTACGCGCGCCAGTCCCGCCCCGGCCCCGGAGAGGGCCAGCCGACCGCCCAGCAGCACTGGCACGCCGCGATCGGCTTCTACGTCTGCGACGACAAAGGATTGAAGACCGAGCCCAATCTCTCCGGCGCGTTGGAGGAGACCGACGCCAGCGGTCAACTCACCAGCCAGGGCTACATCAGCACCGGCATCCACTCCCACGGCGACGGCGTCATGCACTGGCACCCGAACTCCAGCGGCCGGGCCACCGGCACCAACGCCCGGCTCAAGGTGTTCATGAGCAACTACGGCGTCACCCTCACCAACTCCAAAGTCGTGTTCCCGGCATCGCAGGGTGGCGAGACCTTCGAGGAGGGCAAGACCACCTGCAAGGTGGACGGTGTCGAGAAGAAGGCGTCGCTGAAGGTGTGGGTGTGGAACAGCTATGCCAAGGTCAGCACCGATGAACCGCAGGTCTACACCGCGAACATGGGTGACGTGCGCGTCAAGAACGACGGCATGGTGTTCACGGTGGCCTTCGTCCCCGACGACGTGAAGCCGAAGCCGCCGGAGTCGGCCTTCAACCTGCCCGAGCTCGGCGCAAAGGACACCGGTGGCGCAGTGAGCACCACCTCTGACACGACGGCGGGCACGACGGCGAACACGGCCAGCGGCGAACCGTCGGTCACGTCCAACACCGTCACATCCAGCACCGTCACGTCGACCACGGGCTGATGCGCGCAGTCGTCCTCGTCGGGGGTTTCGGCACCCGTCTGCGGCCGTTGACCAACAGTGTGCCCAAGCCGATGCTGCCGGTGGGCCACGTCACGATCATCGAACGACTGATCGCCAACCTTGGGCGCGGCGGCATCACCGACGTCACCCTCGCCCTCGGCTTCAAGCCGGAGCCGTTCGTGGAGGCTTTCCCCGACGGCACGTGTGCCGGGGCGACATTGACCTACGCGGTCGAGCCCGAGCCGCTCGACACTGCGGGAGCGATCCGGTTCGCGGCACGCTTCGCACACATCGAGGAGACGTTCGTCGTGGCCAACGGTGACGTCCTCACCGATTTGGACATCGCCGCGCTCGTCGAGTTCCACCGCCGCAATGGGGCCGAGGCCACGCTGCACCTCACGCCCGTCGAGGATCCCTCTGCGTTCGGCGTGGTGGACTGCGACCAAGTCGGCCGAGTGCAGCGCTTCATCGAGAAACCGCCCCCGGGTACGTCGCCCAGCAACCTGATCAATGCCGGCACGTACGTCTTCGAGCCGGCCGTCATCGATCGCATCGCCGACGGGCGCAAGGTCTCCGTCGAGCGGGAGATCTTTCCGTTGATCGTCGCCGAGGGCAAGCTCTGGGCGATGGCCACGGACGACTACTGGGTCGACACCGGCCAGCCCGACCTGTACCTGCGCGCCAACCTCGATCTCATCGGCGGGCGGAGGGCCATGCACAGTCGGGCCGAGGGCATCGCCCCGGGTAGTGTGATCGGCGACGACGTATCCATCGAAGACGCCGTCATCGCAGCCGGCGCCACCGTCGGCGACGGTGCATCGGTGGCCCACTCGGTCGTGCTCGCCGGGGCGCACATCGGCGTGGGCGCCACCATCAGCCACAGCGTCGTGATGGGCCACATCGGTGACGGCGCGCTGGTCTCCAACTGCGTCGTCGGTGCCGACGCGATCGTTGCCGACGGCGAGAGTCGCTCGGACGAACGCATCGCCTGACAAGCTGCCCTCATGATGAATCCGCTCGTCGTCGGTGGGGCTGGATTCCTGGGGTCGCACCTCGTGGACCGGCTGCTGGCCGAGGGCTGGCCCACCGATGTCGTGGACGACCTGTCCACGGGCGTGCTCGGCAACCTTGCCGACGCCCGCTCGGCGGGCGGCAGCCTGAAGATTCACACGCTCGACGTGCGCGCCGGCGACTTCTCGTCGCTGGTCGGCATGCGTCGCCCGGACGTGATCTACCACCTCGCCCTGCTCACGCCCGGGCAGGCCGAACGCGACGCCGACGGCACAGCGATCCCCAACCTGCTGGCCGTGCTGGAGGCTGCGCGTCTGCATGGCGTCGGCAAGGTCGTGGTGGCGGTCCCGGCGGGCTCGTTGTACGGCGAGGTGCCTTCGCGAGAGTTGCCCGCGAAGGAGAGCCGGTTGTTCGCCCCGCAGGGACTCCGCGGCGTGCTGGCCAACACGGTGACCCAACTGCTCGACCTGTACCGCAATGAGCACGCGGTCGAGCACACGGCGCTGGCGATGAGCTCGGTGTACGGACCGAGGCAACGCCCCAGCGATGGAGTGGTGGCGGCTTTTGCAGCGAGTTGCGCCCAGCACCGGCCGTTGATGATGCACGGCGACGGCCGTCAGACGCGCGACCTGCTCTACGTCGACGATGCTGTGGACGCCCTGTTCCGCGCAGGTCAGCGCGGCAGCGGACTCGTGGTGAACGTGGGCACGGGCGTGCAGACGTCCATCCGTGATCTTGCCCGGGCGATGGATCCGGCGGCCGAGATCGTCACCGTCGCGCGTCGCCCCGGCGACCTCACTCGCATCGCCGTCTCACCCACGCGGGCACGGATCCACCTGCAGTGGTCGCCGTGGACGGACCTGGCCACGGGACTCCGCAGCACTGCGGCGGCGTTCTCGCAGTCCGACCAACGGCCGTAGCGGCAGCGTTTACGCGACGGCCCGTCCGACTGCGGCGAGCGTGGCGCGAGCGAGGGTGGCCGAGACCGCTGCGCCCGACATGACGGAGGGCACCACGACAGCACGCAGGCCGGCGGCCTCCACGGCGTGGGCGAGGTGCGCATCGGCCGTGTCGATGACGAGGGCGGACGCGATCGGCGCGTACAGCCGGGCAACACCGACGACCGACGGCTCGTGACCGAGCTCGGTGAGCATGTGATCGGCCGGCCCCTTCAGCGCAGCCCCGCCGACGATGGGGGACACGGCGACGACGGTGTCGCGTCGGGCCGAGAGCAGCGCGTCCACGCCGTGCAGGGCGCGCAGCGGCCCGATCGACACCAGCGGGTTGGACGGGGCCACCACGATCACGTCGGCGGTGGTCAGCGCCTGCTCGGCCGACGGCGACAGACGGGCGGTGTCGGCACCCAGGAACCTCACCGACTGCACCGGTACACCGTGGCGCAGCTGCACGAAGTACTCCTGGAAGCTGACCTCGCGTGCGTGCGGCTCGACCTCCGTCGGTGCGAGCATGACCCGTGTCTCCACGCGCTCGTCGCTCATTGGATGCAGGGCGATGTCCACCCCGAAGGCACGGGCGACTTCCGCCGTCACCTCGCTGAGCGTGGCACCTTCGCGCAGGCGGGCGGTGCGATAGAAGTGGGTGGCCAGGTCCTGGTCGCCCAGGTTGAACCAGGTCGGCGCCGCGGACGAGCCGTCCGGGCGCACCGTGGCGAACCGGCCGAGCGCTCCCATCGCCCGCCATGTTTCGTCGCGCAGGCCCCAACCACGCTCCGGATCGATGGCCCCTGCCAGGGTGTAGGTGATGGTGTCGATGTCCGGCGAGATCGACAAACCGTGGATGACGGTGTCGTCGGCGGTGTTGACGACTGCGGCCACATCGGTGGCCGGCACGACGTGCAGGAGCGCACGCAGGAACCGGGCGGCGCCCACGCCGCCGGCGAGCACAGTGATCATCAGCTTCCTTCCTCAGCGAGGCGGTGGTACAACCCGACCAGCGAACGTGCGGTGTCGGCCCAACAGAACGCGTCGAGCCGAATCAGGCCTCGCGCGATCAACGCGGTGCGGGCCGACTCGTCGGTGACGACGATCTCGAGCGCTCCGGCGAGCGCCTCGGTGTCGTCGGCGTCAACGAGCAACGCGGCGTCCCCGGCGACTTCGGGAATGGAGCCACTGGAGGATGCGACGACGGGCAGACCGTGCTGCATCGCCTCCAGCAGCGGGAAGCCGAACCCTTCGTCGAGCGATGCGTACGCGAGGGCGCGGGCGTTGTCCAGCAGCCATCGTTTGGCGCCGATGTCGATGCGGCCGGTGCGGACGACGCGAACGTTCACGCCGTTGGGCAGCTCGTCGATGGCATCGTCGATCGCGCCGCGGTCGTCGCCGTCTGCACCGGCGAGCACGAGGCGCAGGGTTGGATGGATGGGAGCCAACATCCCGAACGCGCGCACCAGCCGGGCCACGTTCTTGCGCCGTTCGAGGGTGCCGATGGAAAGAATGAACGGCACGTCGCGCAGCTCGGCGATGGGTGCCGCACCCTGCGGTGCCGACGTGTCGGGCGCAAGCGCGGCGAGGTGGACGACCTCCACTCGATCGGTTCCGAGCAGCTCGCGCACCGCGTCGGCCGTGGCGTGGGACGAGGCGTGCACCATCGCCCCGGCGTCCACGGCGCGGCGCAGCACGCGCCCGGCACGCGCCACGTCGCTGCTGGCCAGCGTGGGGTTGCGCAGGAACCAGCAGTCATACACGGTGACGAGGCGGGGGAGCCGGCTCGGTGGCACCACGTAGTTCGTCCCGTGCACCACCTGTGCCGGTCGTACCCAACGATCGACGTGCGGGCGGTCCATCCGGGCCCACAGTCGGTGAGCGGCCATTGCCGGCAGCGGCAAGCGTGTGGTGCCATCCGGCAGGTGACCACGGAAGCTGAGCGCGTACGGGCGCACCGCCACGTCGTCATGATTGCGCAGCGAGATCAACGTCTGCTCCACAGCCAGGCCGATCCCGGTGAGTGGGCCGAGCAGCGGTCCGCCGTCGAACGCGACCACGGTTGGGTCGGTGGGGGAGCGGGTCACCGGATGCAGCGTAGTCGCCGCCCGCGCCGGTGATGCTGGCCCTCAGCCACGGCCTCGACTGTCCTCGGCCTCGACTGTCCTCGGCCTAGACTGTGGCGTCCCGCGCGGCCGCTCG
>JAYTSB010000385.1:0-1574 GCA_043745825.1 Actinomycetota bacterium
CGAAGTCGCCGGAGCTTGTGCTGCAAGAGATCTGGGGTCACCTGTGCTGTCACTACGCAATCCGGACCCTCATGTGGGAAGCCGCCGATCACGCCAAGGTTGATCCTGATCGGGTCAGCTTCGTCGCCGCTCTGCGCATCGCGCGCCGCTCCATCTCAGCGGCGCGCGATTTTTCCCCCTCAGCCTGAACACGGCTGGCGGCACGCCATCATCCTGATCTGCCGCCGCCTCAATCCAACTCGACGACCACGGTCGAACCCGCGGCTGATCAAACGCAAGTACGTCAAATGGCACGTCAAACGCGCCCGACACAGCAACTGGCCACGACCCACCAAGGCACCCACCGCAGCCATCCGATCCGCTAACTAAACGGATTGCCGCTAGCCCCCAGCACCCGAACCACCAGCGGTGATCGAACACGCCCAGACCGCCCTCACCGCACCCCCCTCGGGGCATCACCTAGCGCATCGGTGGCATAGCCGTGTGAGCTCCTGTGACGTCCGGCTCGCGCTCGGCGCGGTATCTCACCGTCTACTACAATACGTCGTAGGTTCTGGCAGACAGGCCGCTCGAGAAAGAGAACAGTGTTGGCAAGCGGTGTGCGCTCTCAGCGAGCGATCATGATGTTGATCGCCGGCGTGGCCGCAGTCCTCTCCGGCTGCAGTCTGACCGGACGCGACGCAGATCCGAGCTCGACCAGTTCGGCGCAAGCCGTCCCGAGTCTGACTTTCGTGACTCTGCCGCCTGCCACCACGTTGTTGAGCACTGCAACAGTGCCTCCGGTCGAGAATGCAGAACCGGCTGGCGCCCAACCAACTGTGACGCTGACAGTCGTGACGGCTGGCGCACAGGCCCCAGCTGACCCAGGCGGCACGACGTACAAAGTGGTCGCAGGAGACACGATCTCACGCATCGCGCAACGCTTCGGCATCACTACAGACGTCCTCGCCACATTCAACGAGTGGTCGGACGGCGCCAGCCATCCCATCTATCCCGGCAACTCAGTCAGGATCCCGCCCGGAGCGAAAGACACCGGCACTGACAAGACCACGACAACCAGCTCAACGCCGCCGTCGAGCGGCCCCACCTATGTTGTCGTCGCCGGCGACACTCTCTCGGAAATCGCACGTCGAGCCGGCGTCACCATCGACGCCATCTCCAAATCTAATTCGTGGACTGATGGCACCGCCCACGCAATCTTCCCCGGAGATGTCGTGCGGCTTCCCGCCGATGCGAAGCCGATCGCGTCGCCAACGACCACTACCTCCGCCCCGTCAGCAACGTCGACAACGGTCGCCTCCGCCGGCACATCAACGACCGCGGCAGCGGACGGTGCCGTCGAGCTCTATACGGTGGTCGCGAACGACTATCTGGCCGGAATCGCAGCGAGGTACTCGACGACCGTCGCAGCGATCGTGGCAGCGAACGGATGGTCCGACGGTGCACGGCACCTCATCGTGCCCGGACAGCAAATCAAGGTTCCGGTGAAGCAAGCGTGAACGTCGCCTCGAGCCGTTCCGAAGGCTATGAATGCAATCCCACTGGCGCACTTGGTGTCATCACGCGCGGGCGTA
>JAYTSB010000386.1:0-6804 GCA_043745825.1 Actinomycetota bacterium
CCGATGGCGAGGCCGCGGTACGCCTGGCCATGGAGCTCCGTCCCGACGTGGTGCTGATGGATGTATCCATGCCCAACGTGGACGGTGTGGAGGCGACCCGGCGCATCATGCAGATCGATGCCCGCCAGCGGATCGTGATGTTGACCATGCACATGGATCGCGCGGTCGTGGAGCAGGCGCTGCGCGCCGGGGCGGTGGGCTACCTCACCAAGGACTGCTCCATCCAAGAGGTGGTGGAGGCGATCCGGCTGGCCACCAGCGGCGACACCGTGCTGTCCCCCAACCTTGCCAAGTTGATGTTGGCCGAGGTCCGCGCCGAAACGGAGGAGACGAGCGAGCCGCTGATCTCGCCGCGTGAGGAAGAGGTGCTGCAGCTGGTGGTGGATGGCCTGAACACGGGCGAGATCGCCGAGCGGCTCTACATCAGCCAGAAGACGGTGAAGAACCACCTCGCCTCGATCTACGACAAGCTCGACGCCAGCGATCGCACCCAGGCGGTCCTCACGGCCGTACGCATGGGCATCGTCCACATCCGCTGATCGGACACGGCCGCCCTGCCACAGAACGCCCTGCCACAGCAGAACGCCCGGCCACCGGGCCGGGCGTTCTGATCGTGCGGTGGTGTTGCAGAGCCCGCTGAGTCAGCTCTCGGTCGGCTCCTCGACAGCCTCGACACTCTCGACAGGCTGGGCGCTCTCGACGGCCTCGGCACTCTCGACAGCTGCGGCCGACGGGGGTGGTGCGCCGTGATCGGCGCCGGCGGGACGCTCCTCGCCGGTTTCCTGGTAGTACTCGGCCCAGGCGGCTTCGCGCTCGACGTCGTCGGCGCCCACCGCCCAGTTGCCGTGCTCGTCCATCTCGAAGTGCTGGCGGTATTCCTCGGCCAGCTCGCCGCCCTCGGCGGCCTGCTTGATCGACAGGCTGATCCGGCGGCGGGCCAGGTCGAGATCGATGATCTTGACCCACAGTTCCTCGCCCGGAGTGACGACCTGCTCGGGAGCGTCGACGTGATGCGCGCTCATCTCGCTGATGTGCACCAGACCTTCGATGCCTTCTCCCACCTGGGCGAATGCGCCGAAGGGGACGAGCTTGGTGATGCGCCCATAGACCAACTGGCCGACCTCGTGGCTGCCCGCAAAGACCTGCCAAGGATCCTGCTGGGTGGCCTTCAGTGACAGGCTGATCCGCTCGCGATCGAAGTCGACGTCGAGCACCTGCACGGTAACGGGGTCGCCCACGGCGACCACAGCACCCGGATGGTCGACGTGCTTCCACGACAGCTCGCTGACGTGGATGAGCCCGTCCATGCCGCCGAGGTCCACGAAGGCACCGAAGCTGACGACGCTGCTGACCGTGCCCTGGCGGATCTCGCCGGGCTTGAGATTGGTGAGGAACTCGTCGCGAGCTTCCTTCTGTGTCTCTTCCAGGTAGGCCCGACGCGACAGCACGACGTTGTTGCGGTTCTTGTCGAGCTCGATGATCTTGGCCTGAACCATCTTGCCGACGTAGGGCTGCAGGTCGCGGACGCGACGCAGCTCGACCAGCGATGCGGGCAGGAAGCCACGCAGGCCGATGTCGACGATGAGGCCGCCCTTGACGACTTCGATGACGAGGCCTTCGACCATGCCATCAGCTTCTTTGAGCTTCTCGATGTTGCCCCAGGCGCGCTCGTACTGCGCACGCTTCTTGGAAAGCAGGAGACGCCCTTCTTTGTCCTCTTTCTGGAGGACCAGCGCTTCCACCTTCTCGCCGAGCTTGACGATGTCGTTGGGGTTCACATCGTTGCGGATGCTGAGCTCGCGGGCGAGGATGACGCCCTCACTCTTGTAGCCGATGTCGAGCAGTACCTCGTCACGGTCGATCTTCACCACGGTGCCGTGCACCAGTTGGCCGTCTTCGACTTCGACGAGGGTGCCGGCGATCGCGTCGGCGAAGGACATGCCGAGATCGTCGGAGATGACTTGGCGGGGGGTGTAATTGCCCTCTTCGTCGAACGTGCCGAAGGCAGTTGAAGAGGTCGTAGAAGTATCGGACAAAGGGAATCGCTTTCAGAGAACGGACAGAGCACGAAGACCGTGCGCGGCGGGGTTGCAGCGCGGAGCGATCCTACCAGGGCATCGCCGGGTCGTCACGTGGCGAATCAGCGAACTCGCGGTGAATTCGTCCTGGTCGCGAGCACCAGGAACTCGGGTGACTCGGCGCTGGGCGGGTCGTTGCGATACGCGCCGGGCTCCACGCTGCTGATCCGGTCGACCCGCAGGCCCACGGCGGTGGCCAGCAGACGGAGCTCTCGCGGCGTGTAGCAACCCGTCCAGAGGGACACCTCGCGCACTGCGCCGGTCTCGCTGCGGATCTCCGTGCGCTCGTGGCTCACGCCGGAGTCGGCATCGAACTGGGCGTCGGCGTGGTACCGCACGGCGAAGTAGCTGCTGAACGCGCTGAGCGCCAAGCGCCCGCCTTCGCGTAATGCCTCCGCCATGCCCCGCAGCACCACCAGATCGTCGCCATCGACCGTCATCAGGCCAAACGCCCCCTGACACAGGCAGATCACAACGTCGAACTCGCCGATCCGCCCGAGCTGTCGGGCATCGCCACGCGCAAAGGTGGCCAGGTCGGTGCCGGCCGCGGCGGCGTGGGCCGTGGCCAGGTCAACGAACGTCTGACTGATGTCGATGCCGTGCACCGTGATGCCCCGCTCGGCCAGGGCGAGGGCATGCCGTCCCGGTCCGCAGCCGACATCCAGCACGCGCATGCCGGGTGCGAGGCCGAGTTCGGCCACCAGGAACTCGATCTCCTGCTGCGTGCCCTTGGTGAACGAATAGCGCAGATACGCCGCCCCCATGTGGTCAGCCAGTGGTTCGAACCAATGCTGGTGGTCGGGACTGGCCTCCGCTGCGCTTCGGCCGCTCCCTCCCGGCGAGCTCAGCCCTTCGCTGCTGCCCACGTGTCGCCCCAGCTCACGTTGACCTCCAGCGGCACGTCGAGTTGGGCGGCGTGCTGCATGATGTCGATCACCAGCGGGCCGACGGTGTCGCGCTCGTGCAGCGGCACCTCGACGATGACCTCGTCGTGAACCTGCAGGATGACCTGGCTCTCGTGCCCGCCGGATGCCAAGACCTCGTCGATGCGCACCAGGGCCACCTTGAAGATGTCTGCGGCAAGACCCTGGATGCCCGCGTTCATCGCCTGACGCTCGCCGGCCTGGCGGATGCGAAAGTTCGAATTGCTCAACTCGGGGATCGGGCGGCGCCGCCCGAACAACGTCTCGGTGTAGCCACGCGTCCGCGCCTCTTTCACCGTGGCGTCCATGTACGCCCGCACCTTCGGGAAGGCAGCAAAGTACGCGTCCAGGATGACCGTTGCCTCGTCCGTCGGGATGGCCAGGCGCTGCCCCAATCCGTAGGCCTCCATGCCGTAGGCGAGGCCGTACGACACCATCTTGGCCTTCGAGCGCTGGTCCAGTTTCACGTCGGCCGGCGCAACGCCGAACACTCGCGCGGCGGTGGCGTTGTGGATGTCC
Source organism: Actinomycetota bacterium (assembly GCA_043745825.1). GTDB lineage: Bacteria > Actinomycetota > Acidimicrobiia > Acidimicrobiales > Ilumatobacteraceae > WLMZ01. The sequence goes on from JAYTSB010000386.1 coordinate 3,521, forward strand.
TGGCCGCTGGCGAATGCCTGGATCAATCCCGGGTCGGCGGCGAGGTGGGCGATGCAGCGCAACTCGATCTGGTTGTAGTCGGCCACCAGCAGCACGCGCCCCGGACCCGGCACGAAGCACTGTCGGAACTGCCGGCCCTCCTCCGAACGCACCGGGATGTTGTGCAGGTTCGGGGCGTCGCTGCTCAGCCGGCCGGTGCGGGCAACGGTCTGGTTGAACGTGGCATGGATCCGGCCGTCAGTGGCGATCTCGGCGAGCAGGCCCTCGCCGTAGGTGCTGCGCAGCTTCTCGACCTCGCGGTATTGCAGCAACGGCACGATGAACTCCGGCCACTCCTCGCGAAGCTTCTCCAGCGTGGCGGCATCGGTCGAGAAGCCGGTCTTGGTCTTCTTGCCGGGCACAAGACCGCGCTCGGTGTACAGGATCTCGCGCAGCTGGATCGGCGAGTTGATGTTGAAGGGCCGACCGACCACCTCCTGCAGGACCGCGCTGAGCCGCTGCACCTCGGCCGACAGGCGGTCGCTCAGCCGCTGCAGCTCCACCCGGTCGACGGCGATGCCGACATGCTCCATCTTGGCCAGGATCTGCACGAGCGGGTTCTCGATCGTGGCATACAGGTCGGCCATGCCCTGCTTGTCCAGCGCGGCCTGCAGCGCATCGGCGAGCCGCGACACCGCAAGGGCCTCACGGCTTGCCCGCTTGGCATCGTCGACGCCTGTATCGCCGAAGTCGAGCTGTCCCTTCGCGCCTGGCTCGTCCGGCGGGAAACGGAACGGCGTGTACTTCTGGAGCAGATCGGCAACGGCGTAGCGCGACTCGGCGGGGTCGATCAGGTACGCCGCGATGGCCGTGTCGAGCACCAGTCCGGTCAGCCTGAGGTCGTGGTCCAGCATCCAGCGCATGAGCGCTTTCACGTTGTGACCCCGCACATTGGTGAGGTTGCCCAATGCGAAGGCGAGGTCGTCCTGGCGGAGCTGAGCAGCGTGGATCCACAGACACTCGGCGGCCTCGGCATCGGTGACAACGCTGATGCCGAGCAGCTCGCTGCGTCCCGGCTCGCCCGCCCACCGCGCGGCGAGGTCGATCGTCGGCAGCACGCTGAGTATCGCCGCGCTCTCCTCCGACGACGCACTCACGGCCACCTCGGCCTCGAGCACTTCACCTGACGATGCAGACGACGAGAAGGCTGCCGCTCCCGCCGCGCCGACCGCGGTGAGGGCCTCGTTCAACCGGTCGCGCAGGCTGCGGAACTCGAGGAACTCGAACAGCCGGTTGACCTCGACCGCGTTCGGCGTGAAGCCGAGCGCGTCGAAGTCCACCTCCACCGGGGTGTGGCAGTCGACGATCATCAGCTCGTGGTTGAGACGGGCGCGCTGTTCGTGCTCGATCAGCGAAGCGCGCAGCTTCGGCGACTGTTCGTCGACGTGGGCGAAGATGGCGTTCAGGTCGCCGTAGGTCTGGATCAATTTGGCTGCGGTCTTCTCTCCGACGCCGGGGATGCCGGGGAGGTTGTCGCTGGTGTCGCCGCGTAGCGCGGCGTACTCGGGGTACTGCGCCGGGGTCACGCCGGTCTTTTCGAGGATGCCGGCTTCGTCGTACAGCGCGTACTCGCTCACGCCTCGCTTGTTGTAGAGCACACGCACCAGCGGGTCGCTGACGAGCTGGTAGCTGTCACGGTCGCCGGTCACGATGATGATCTCGTGTCCGCGCTCTTTGCCCTGACGGGCGATGGTGCCGATGATGTCGTCGGCCTCGAAGCCGACGAGATCGATGGCGGTGACATCCAGCGCCTGGAGGACCTCCCGCACCAGGCCCATCTGCTGGCGCAAGATGTCCGGTGCTGCTTCTCGCTGAGCCTTATACTCGGGGTTGGCGAAGTGCCGGAACGTGGGCTCGGGCCGGTCGAACGCGACGAGCACCCCGTCCGGCTTGTGCTCCTTGACGAGATTGATGAACATCGACGTGAACCCGAACACGGCGTTGGTCACCTGTCCGCTGGCCGTGGCCATGTCGGTGGGCAGTGCGAAGAACGCTCGGTAGGTGAGCGAATTGCCGTCGAGGATGAGCAGCTTGGACACTGGGTTACTGCTCGGAAGGCGCTGCCGGCCGCAGCGTGCCGGCGATGACACGCTCCGCGACGTCACGCATCCGGCCGCGCTCACTCATCGCCGTGCGCTGGAGGAACGTGAATGCCTCCTGCTCCTTCAGCCCGCACTCGTCGGAAAGGATGCCCTTGGCGCGATCGATGATCTTGCGCGACTCCAGTTGCTCGCCAAGCGCATCGACCTCGCCGCTCAACGACTGGAGCTCACGGAACCGCCCGATGGCCACCTCGATGGCCGGGATCAGATCACTCTTCTGGTACGGCTTGACAAGGTATGCGAGGGCACCCGAGTCACGGGCCTGCTCGATGATCTCGCGCTGGCTGAACGCCGTGAGGATCAGCACGCCGCACAGCCGCTCGGCATTGATCAACGCAGCTGCTTCGAGGCCGTCCATGCCCGGCATCTTGATGTCGAGGATGGCGAGATCGGGCTGCAACTCGCGAACCAGCTCGACCGCCTTGTCGCCGCGGCCGGTCTCGCCGACCACGTCATAGCCCTCCTCTTCGAGGGTCTCTTTCAAGTCGAGCCGAATGATGGCTTCATCTTCGGCGATCACCACACGGATGGTCACGAACGGATCCTTTCAGAATCGAGCGCAGCCACATTCAACCATGCGAACCCGGTTGCGGCTGCCTCGCCGCGAGCACCTCAGCCGGCGAGACGATCCAGCAGCACGTCCTGACGTCGCTCCAGCTCGGCGATGGACTCCACGACGTGGGAACGGTGCTTGGCCATTGCGTCGGCGTGGGCCTGGGCGTGATGGTACTCATAGGCTGCGCCCGGCGTCTCCGACACCAGGGACCGCAGGCTCATGTCGTCGGCCTCGTCGGCCAGTTGGGCGAGCTGCTCATCGATCACACGGAGCTCGTCACGGAGGCTGCGCAGGCGCGCGCTCGCCTGCTTGAGTCGCCGTTCGACCAACCACGTTCCCACGATCCTGAGTCTAGAAGTCCCGGGTGCCCACCGCAGACGCACGTTGCGGCGGCGTGGCGGGCAGACTGGGGCGGTGCATGACGAGTGGGCCATCAGCGACGGCTACTTCGACGTCGGCGGCGTGTGGCACGCGACCTCGGACGACACCCGTGAGGCCCTGCGCGCGTCGATGGGCACGCCGGTGGCCGGGAACCCGCTGTGGTTCGTGCCGGCCGGCCAATCCGCAGCCGGTCTCTGGAACCCGTG
>JAYTSB010000387.1:0-3405 GCA_043745825.1 Actinomycetota bacterium
ATCGAAGGGGAGTGGGATCCGGTGGGGATGCGCGCCACCCTCAGCAGGACACTCGTGTTCGAAGACGTGTTCGTGCCTGCAGAGAACGAGTGGCTGCCGGCTGGCGGGTTCGGACAGGCGGCGTCCCGGTGGCCGCACTTCTATCTCACGCTGTCGTTCAGCTTCCTGGGGCTGATGCGGGGTGTGCTCGACAACACCCAGGCGTACCTGTTGCGTTCGGGGCGCCAGGACAACACGATCAAGCAGCAGGGCTGGGCCGAGCTGCAGGTGCGCTACGAGCAGGCGCGCGCTCTGCAGCACGCGGTCGTGGACGAGGCCGGCGTGGACCCCGACCCTGAACAGCTCCGCCGGGCTTGGACCGCGATGGTGGCGGTGATGGAGAGCGCCCCACAGATGGCGTCGTCGGCGCTGCGGATCGGCGGTGGTCGAGCGCTGCTGAAGCCCGAGCCTCTTGAGCGCCTCTACCGCGACGCTCGCTGTGGCGCGACGATGCTGCCGTGGAGCGTCGACGTGTGTCTCGAGCGGCTTGGGCGGTTCGGCCTCGTCGCTGACAGCAGCAGCGAGGCACCCGCGTGACGCGGCACACCGAGTGGGCGTGGATCCAGCGTTTCGCGCAGCAGTTCGCTGCGTGCGGTGTGCGCGCGGGCGAGAACGCCGTCGTGCTCGCCGAGCGAGCGAGCCGACACTCCCTCGTCGAGACATCGCGGCTTGCGTTGCAATCGTTGGGCGCCGCTGTCGTCGTGGTGGAATCCGATACCCCGGCCAACCTCGGGCCGGTGCCAATCCGCTCGACGGGGGCTTCGGTCGCAGTCGCCGGCCACCGGGCAACCATAGCCGCCTGCGCTGCGGCCGACTTCGTCGCGGACTGCACCGTGGAGGGCCTGCTCCACGCGCCGGAGCTGCCGTCGATCCTGGCGGGAGGGGCTCGTGTGCTGATGATCTCCAACGAGCACCCCGAGGTGTTCGAGCGGATGCCACTCCGACCGGAGTTGGCAGGAGTGGTCGGTCGCGCCGTGAGCGCGCTCAGCGCGGCCACGACCATGACCGTGACGTCCTCGGCCGGGACGGAGTTGACGATTGCGCTCGACGGCGCAATGTGCGCTGGGTCGCATGGTGTCACCTCCGGGCCCGGCACCATTGCGCACTGGCCTGGCGGGCTGGTGGTCGCGTTCCCAGCCGCTGGCTCGGTGAACGGTGCGTTGGTCCTCGCACCCGGCGACGTGAACTTGACCTTCAAGGAGTACGTGCGCACTCCCATCCGGTGCACCGTGGTGGCCGATCGAATCACATCGATTGAAGGTGACGGACTCGAACGCGATCTGCTCGCCGGCTACCTTGCGGCGTGGAACGAGCCCGACGCGTACGCGGTCAGCCACGTCGGTTGGGGGCTGAACAGCGACTGTCGCTGGGACGCGCTGGCGATGTACGACAAGGGCGATTTCAACGGCACCGAGCTGCGCGCCTACGCCGGCAACTTCCTGTATTCCACGGGCGCCAACGAGGTCGCCGGGCGGTTCTGCCGCGGTCACCTGGATCTGCCGATGCGCGGGTGCACGGTGCAACTCGACGGGATGATTGTGGTCGACGGGGGCGTACCGGTCGTCTGACCGGATCGCGGCGTGAACTCGTTTGGGACCGAACGAGTTCGGGAGCCCTTGCTAACATCGGAGGCATGGGCAATCGTCGTGTTCGTGTCATGTGGAGCGACCTGAACGGCCTGTCGCACGGTCGGTATGTGCCCGAAGCGCGGCTGAACGAACACGGGCATCACGCGGTGACCACCCTCAGCATGACGATCACCAGGGACATCCTGCCCATCGACGGCTACTCCGGCGATGTCGGCTTTCCCGACATGTCAACGGTGCCTGACCTGGACTCGCGTCGGCCGGGTTGGGAACCGGAGACAGACGTCGTGATCGCCGATCTCGAATTCAGGCACGGGCCGCTCAGCATCGCACCGCGCACCGCTCTCAGGAACGCCGTCGAGGCCTGGCGATCGCTCGGCTACGAACCGATGCTCGGTTACGAGATGGAGTTCTACGTTCTCCAGCCGATCTCCGATCTGCCGGGGGGCTATGGACCGCTCCCGTTTGCCTCTCATCGCGTGTACGGCGTGGGCCTGGGCGGCGACGGAACCGGTGTGATGCTGGACCTGTACGACGCAGCGGAGCACTGCGAGCTCGATCTGGAAGGCATGATGGGCGAGTTCCACCCCGGTCAGATGGAGCTCAACATGCGCTACGGACCGGCTCTCGATGCGGCCGACAGGGCGTTCATCTGCAAGGAGATGACGCGCGAGGTCGCTGCACGCAACGGCTACTGGGTCACCTACATGGGCCGTCCGATCGCTCAGTACGTCGGCAGCGGTCTCCACATCAACTTCTCGCTCGTGCCGGTTGGCGGGGGCAGCAACGCGTTCGACGACCCGACGGCCGAGCACGGCCTCTCAGCCCTTGCCCGCCAGTGCATCGGGGGACTGATCGCGCATCACGAGGCACTGGCCGCGATGTCGGCCCCGTTGGTGAACAGCTACAAGCGGTTGATGCCCGGCATCATTGCCGGTTATTGGGCAAACTGGGGTCTCGACAACCGCACCAGCACCTACCGCGTGCCCGGTGAGCGCGGCGAGTCGACGCGCATCGAGAACCGGATGCCGTGTGGCAGCGCCAACCCATACCTCGCTGCGGCAGCGATGCTCGACGCTGCGCTCCTGGGCGTGACCGACGGGCTCGACTGCGGCGAGCCGCAATCGGGTGACGGCGACGTCGAGCCCAACACTGATCGGCACACGCCGCACACCCTTGCCGAGGCCGTCGACGCGCTGGAGGCAGACAAGGCACTCTGCGAGGCCCTCGACAACGACCTCGTCCGCGTGTTCACAGCGATCCGCCGCGACGAGCTGCGGCGGTGGGACGAGCACGGTGAGGAATGGTCGGTAGAGTCGGTGTCGGAATGGGAGCTGGAGCAGTACCTGCCGTTCTACTGACGCTGATCGGGCTCGGCCTGTGAGCCCAGATAGGCAGCGGCTACGTGGGGGTTGGCCCGGATCTCGGCGGGAGTGCCCTCGGCGAGTACCCGACCCTCGGCGAGCACCACGATGTGATCGCTGATCCGGGTGATGAACCCGAGGTCGTGGTCGATCACGAGCACCCCGGCCCGAATGCGCAGTGCGGCCGCACGGACCCGCTCGACCATCGCCAGGCTCTCGGCATCGTCCATGCCCGATGTCGGCTCGTCCAGCAGCAGGAACTCCGGCGACAGAGCTGCCGCACGAGCCAGCTCCAGCCTGCGCTGGTTGCCGTAATCCAGGGTTCCCGCAGAGCGATCAGCAAATGCTGCCAGACCGGCGTCGTCGAGCAGCGCCTCGATGTCGATGATCGGGCGGTCGCGGCGGTGGCGGCGCGC
>JAYTSB010000388.1:0-3486 GCA_043745825.1 Actinomycetota bacterium
ACGTGCCCGATGGGCAGGCCGAGGTTGGCGTGTGCGGGGGCGTCGGTGCTCATCGCCGGCTCAGATCCGTTGCAGGATGGTGCCGGTGGCAACTGCGCCACCGCAACACATCGTGACGAGGGCGATCTCCTTGCCGGACCGCTCCAACTCGTGCAGCGCCGTGGTGATCAGGCGGCTCCCGGTGGAGCCCACGGGATGGCCGAGCGCGATCGCGCCGCCATTGACGTTCACCTTGTTGACGAGGTCGTCGCGGGAGATGTTGTTCACCTTCGCCCAGCTGAGCACCACAGACGCAAACGCCTCGTTGATCTCGATCAGGTCGATGTCATCCATCGTCATGCCCGCATCCTTGAGCACCTTCGCGGTGGCATCCACCGGGCCGTCGAGGTGGTAGTAGGGATCGCTGCCGACGAGGCATTGGGCGAGGATGCGGGCCCGCGGCCGCAGGCCCTCTGCCTTGGCCCGTTCCTCGCTCATCCACAACACGGCGGCGGCGCCGTCACTGATCTGGCTGCTGTTGCCCGCCGTGTGCATACCGTCCGGCAGTACTGGCTTGAGCGCGGCGAGCTTGTCGGCAGTTGTCTCACGTAAGCCGCCGTCGCGGGCGACGACCCGGCTGTTGCCATCGGCGTCGGTCACCGTCACCGGAATGATCTGGCTCTCGAAGCGACCCTCGGCCGTGGCCTTGATGGCCTTCTGCTGCGAGATCAGGCCGAGGAAATCGACGTCGTCACGGGTGATGCCGCGGTTCGCGGCGATGCGCTCGGCCGAGGTGAACTGATCACCCATGTCCCATGGGAAGTCAGCCGGCTTGCCGCTGCCGTTGATGAGCTCGCCGTCGGGCGTGCGCGGAGTGGCGGCACCGAGCCAGACCTTGCTCATGTGCTCCACGCCGCACGCCAGACCAACGTCGATCACGCCGGCGTGGATCATGTTGTGGATCATGTGGTTGGCCTGCTGGCTGCTGCCGCATTGGGAGTCGATCGTGGTGCCGGCAACGTGGTACGGCAGCTTGGCCTGCAGCCAGGCGGTGCGGGTCACGTTGCTGGTCTGCTCGCCGGCCTGGGTGACACAGCCGCCGACGATCTGGCCCACCGTGGCGGGATCGATGCCGGCCCGCTCCATGACGCCGACCTGGGCCGCGCCCAGCAGCTTGGCGGCGTGCAGATCGGCGAAGTCGCCGTTGCGCTTGCCGATCGGCGTGCGACCGGCCTCGACGATGACTGGATTCCCCATGCTGATCCCCTCGACAGGCTTTTCTGACGCTGCGTCAGATTCGGCCAGGATAGCCGCATGATCGGGTCGACGGCCCAAGCGGGAGGAGGTCGATTGCGGCCTCGTTGCGGCAGTGGACGATGATGGGGACATGACCGGCAACAGGGTGGAACGAGCGGGCAACAGGGTGGAGCGTGCAGGCCTCTCGGTGGATGACGAGCTGGCGGCGTTCTTGGAGACCGAGGTGCTGCCGGGCACGGGCGTGGCCGCCGACGCCTTCTGGATGTCGCTGGCCGGGCTGATCCACGAGCTCGGACCGCGCAACCGCGAGCTGTTGGAGATCCGTCAGCGGATGCAGACCGCCATCGACGCGTGGCATCGCCAGCACCCCGGCCGCATCGATCCGGAGGCGTACACGCAGATGCTCACCGACCTCGGCTACCTGGTCCCCGAGGGTGCCGCATTCCAGGTGGGTACCGAGCACGTCGACGTCGAGATCGCCGACACCGCCGGGCCGCAACTGGTGGTGCCGGTGACGAACGCTCGGTACGCGCTGAATGCAGCCAACGCCCGGTGGGGTTCGCTGTACGACGCGCTGTACGGCACCGACGCCCTCGGTACCGAACCACCCGCCGGGCCGTACGATCCGGCCCGTGGCGCCCAGGTCGTCGCGTGGGCGCGTCAGTTCCTGGACGACGTCGTGCCCCTGGCCGGCGCATCGCACGCGAACGTCACCGGATACTCCGTGGCAGACGGTGGCCTGGTGGCTGCACTCGATGACGGCTGCACCGCCGCCCTGCAGGACCCGGCTGCATTCGCCGGACATGCCGGTCAGTCGTCGGCCCCGTCGGCGGTGCTGCTGATCCACCACGGCCTGGGAATCGAGATCGTCATCGATCGTGGTCACAGCGTGGGTGCCACGGACGCGGCCGGCGTGGCCGATGTGGTTCTGGAGTCGGCTGTGACCACGATCGTCGACTTCGAGGACTCCGTCGCCACCGTCGATGGCGCGGACAAGACTGCTGCGTATCGCAACTGGTTGGGTCTGATGCGTGGTGACCTCACCGAATCGGTCACCAAGGGCGGCGCCACGTTCGTCCGTCGGCTGGCCGAGGACCGTCGCTACGTCGCCGCCGACGGATCGTCGCTCACTCGCTCCGGGCGTGCTCTGCTGCTGGCCCGCAATGTCGGCCACCTGATGACCACGCCGGCGGTGTTGGATCGTGACGGGCTGGAGGCGCCGGAGGGGTTGCTCGATGCGATGGTCACCGTGCTCGTCGCCATGCACGACCTCGCCAAACTGCCCGCCGCCCGCAACTCTCCCGCCGGCTCGATCTACGTCGTCAAGCCGAAGATGCACGGCCCGGACGAGGTCGCGTTCACCGATGCGGTGTTCACCTTCGTCGAGCGCGCCCTGGTCCTCGGCCAGAACACCGTGAAGATCGGCATCATGGACGAGGAGCGCCGCACCACCGTGAACCTGGCCGAATGCATCCGCGCCGCCCGCCTACGCATCGCATTCATCAACACCGGCTTCCTCGATCGCACCGGCGACGAGATCCACACGTCGATGGAGGCCGGCCCGATGGTGCGCAAGGCCGACATGAAATCCCAGACCTGGATCCGTGCCTATGAGGACTGGAACGTGGACACCGGCCTGGCCTGCGGACTGTTGGGTCGGGCCCAGATCGGCAAGGGCATGTGGGCCGCGCCGGATCTGATGGCCGACATGCTCGCCCAAAAGATCGCCCATCCGCAGGCCGGAGCGAGCTGCGCGTGGGTGCCGTCGCCCACCGCCGCCACGCTGCACGCGACCCACTACCACCGCGTGGATGTCAAGGCCCGCCAGGCCGAGCTCATCGGTGGCCGCCGGGCCACGCGCGACCAACTGTTGACTGTGCCTCTTGCGCCTCACCCCACGTGGAGCCCGGCCGAGGTCGAAGCCGAACTGGACAACAACGCGCAGGGGATCCTGGGTTACGTCTCGCGGTGGGTGGAACAGGGCGTGGGCTGCTCGAAGGTGCCCGACATCCACGACGTTGGTCTGATGGAGGACCGGGCCACGTGCCGGATCTCCTCGCAGCACATCGCCAACTGGTTGCGCCACGGTGTGGTCAGCTCCGACCAGGTCGAGGACACGTTCCGGCGGATGGCCGCCGTGGTCGATCAGCAGAACGCCGACGACCCGCTCTACACGCCGATGGCCCCCGGTTACGACGGCGAGGCCTTCCGGGCGGCACGCGAGCTGGTGCTGCTCGGCCTGGACCAGCC
>JAYTSB010000389.1:0-2954 GCA_043745825.1 Actinomycetota bacterium
CGGCCGATGCGCTCGCGGAACTCGTTCGTCTTTGCCTTCAGGGCGTCGTCGGACAACGCCCCGATCGAGGTCGAGAGCGCGTTGATTTCCGGAACGAGACCCTCAAGGGCCTTCAACTTCTTGCCTTCACCGGCGCGGAGGATGCGATCGAGAATTCCCATGCGAGATGCAAGCCTAGCGGCGCCCGGTGCGAGGGCCCCGGCAGCCGGCTCGCGCAGCGATCGGGACTCAGCGCCTCGCCCCGGGTCGTTGGTGGCGGCCAAGATGATGCCGTGAGGAACGAACAGCCCGACACGCGCCAGATCGATACGCGCCAGATCGATACGCGTCAGATTGATACGGTCATCTTCGACCTCGGCGGCGTGCTAGCCGTACGAGGACCTGTTCGACGACATTGTGGACAGCCACGAGGTGGGTCTGCGCAAGCCGAACCCGGCGATCTACGAGCTCGCCCTCACCAGGCTCGGCGCCACCGCCGAACGAGCCGCATTCCTGGATGACGTGGCCACCAATGTGGCCGCAGCGGAGGCCGTGGGCATGTATGGCGTGATCGTGGACGAGGACTCCGCGCCGGCGATCGCCGCGGTGGAGCGCCTGGCCGTCCTCGGCTGAGCACCCCGGACCGGCCCACCGATGCGGTTGCCCGCATCCGGCGTGGCCGCCACAGCGGCCAGCACCACCGAACGAGCACCGGCGGCCAGCAGAGCGGCGCGCGCCGCATGCAGGGTGGCACCGGTGGTGACGACGTCGTCCACCACGAGCACTCTCGGGGGACGCTGCGATGGACGGGCCCGGAACTGCGGGCCGCGCAGGCGCGACGAGCGATTCTGCCCGGTCTGCGCGAGACCATGGCTGCGGTACAGCATCCGCCGGCATGGCTTGCGCCACTGCGCCGCCAGGGCCCGGGCCAACAGCTCGGCCTGGTCGTAGCCACGCCGGCGAGCTCGACTGCGGCTGGTGGGCGCCCACGTGATGACATCGATCTCGGTGGGATCGAGCCGCCGGCCGAGCTGCTCGGCGAGGTGCCGGGCAAGTTGGCGACGGTTGCGGAACTTCAGTCCCACCACCAGGTCCTTGGCCAGCCCGGAGAACTCCATGGCGGCGACGACACCCGATGCCGTGAGCAACGACGAGGAGGTGACCAACGCGAATCGACACCGCCGACACAGCCCCGGGCCCGGCTCTGCGCACCCCGCACAACGTGTGATCAACATGCGTTCGTTGTACCAGCGGGGTGCGCGACAGTTTCGTGAGGCGCCGGGCAGCTGAGGGTGGTGCCCACACCACCGGGACACCGCAGCAGCGGCCCGGTAGCTTCGTCCGCGTGGTTGTGTCCTCGTCGTCGTCCCGGTCGTACCAACCCAGGTCGAGTGCGGCCGACTGGGCCAACCGGTTGACGCGCTGCATCGGTGGCCTGGCGATGTTCGGCGTGGGCATCGCCCTCATCCTGCGGGCCGGCCTCGGCGCGGCCCCGTGGGACATGCTGCACAAGGGCATCAGCGCGCACGTCGGTGTCTCCGTCGGTGTGGTCATCGAGGCGATCGGGTTCCTGCTCCTGCTCCTGTGGATCCCCCTCCGCCAGCGTCCCGGCATCGGCACCATCCTCAATGCGTTCGAGATCGGCTTCGTGCTCGACCTCGTGTCCCCACACCTCCCCGACACTCACCGTCTCGTGCCACGGATCGCGTTCCTCGCGATCGGCGTGGTGATCATCGCCATCGGATCCGGCCTGTACATCGGGGCCGGTCTCGGCGCCGGCCCGCGCGACGGCATCATGGTGGGCATCAGCAAGCTCGGCATCAGCGTGCGCCTGGCCCGGACGATGATCGAGTTCGCAGTCGGCGTCGGCGGCATCGCACTCGGTGTGCGACCCGGCGTTGGCACGCTCGTGTTCATGTTCGGCATCGGGCCGCTGGTGCAGGTCGTGCTGCCCCGGCTGTCCCTTCCGCCCCGAGTTCCTGTGCCGGTGCTCGCGGCCGCGCCCCTCGCGGGTGTCGAGTAGCCGCAGCGGCAGCAGCCGGCTCAGTACCGGTAGCGCTCGCTCTTGAACGGGCCGCTCGGATCGACACCGAGGTACTCGGCCTGCTCATCGGACAGCGGCGTCAGCTTCACGCCCAGCGCATCGAGGTGCAGGCGGGCCACCTTCTCGTCGAGCTTCTTGGGCAGCACGTACACGCCAAGCGGGTACTGATCGGTGTTGTTGAACAGCTCCATCTGGGCGATGACCTGGTTCGTGAACGAACAGCTCATCACGAAGCTCGGATGGCCGGTGGCGCAGCCGAGGTTCACGAGGCGCCCCTCGGCGAGCACGATCACGCTGTGGCCATCGGGGAACGACCACAGATCCGTACCGGGCTTCAGCTCGTCGCGCTCGGCACCACTTCGGGCCAGACCGGCCATGTCGATCTCGCTGTCGAAGTGGCCGGTGTTGCACCCGATTGCGTTGTGCTTCATGTGCAGCATGTGCTCGTTGTTGATGACACCGTCGTTGCCCGTCGCGGACACGAAGATGTCGGCGGTTCCCATGACGTCCTCCATCGTGAGCACCTGATAACCCTCCATCGCCGCCTGGAGTGCGTTGATCGGGTCGATCTCGGTGACGATGACGCGCGCGCCCTGTCCGCGCAGCGCCTGTGCGCAGCCCTTGCCCACGTCGCCGTAGCCACACACGACCGCCGTCTTGCCGGCGATCATCACGTCAGTTGCCCGGCAGATCGCGTCGATGAGCGAGTGGCGGCAGCCGTAGAGGTTGTCGAACTTGCTCTTGGTCACCGAGTCGTTCACGTTGATCGCCGGGAAGAGCAACTCGCCCTTCTCGAACATCTTGTAGAGGCGCATCACGCCGGTGGTGGTCTCCTCGGTGACGCCCTTGATGCTGGCTGCCATCGTGGTCCATTTCTTGGGCGTGTTCTTGAGGCTGCGCTGCAGCAGACCGAGCACGATCGCGAACTCGG
>JAYTSB010000390.1:0-2520 GCA_043745825.1 Actinomycetota bacterium
CACTCACGACCGAATCCCGGCGGTTTCCCTCACTTCTCACGGACTCTCCACCTGTCCGCCGCACAACGCAGAACTCATCGTCGGGCGAGTCGCTCGACAACACGGAAGGTAGAAGCAGATGAAGAGAATCAGTCATTGGGTCGATGGGAAGGTCGTGCTGGGCACTTCTGGACGGACGGGGGTTGTTTGGCAGCCGGCTACGGGGGAGCAGCAGGCCGAGGTGGATCTCGCCTCCGCCGAGGAGATGTCGCACGCGATCGCCGTCGCCAAAGCCGCGTTCCCGGCGTGGCGCTCCACCAACCTGTCGCGTCGGGCCGAGGTCATGTTCCACATGCGCGAACTCGTCGATGCCAACCGCAAGGAGATAGCCTCGCTGCTGTCGGCCGAGCACGGCAAGGTTCTGGGCGATGCCCTGGGTGAGGTCGCTCGCGGCCTCGAGAACATCGAGTTCGCCTGCGGCGTGCCCAACCTGATGAAGGGCGGCTTCTCCGAGCAGGCCTCGACGGGCGTCGACGTGTACTCGATCAAGCAGCCGCTCGGGGTGGTCGCCGGCATCACGCCGTTCAACTTCCCGGCGATGGTACCGATGTGGATGTTCGCCAACGCCCTCGCCTGCGGCAACACGTTCGTGCTCAAGCCGAGCGAGAAGGATCCGTCGGCGAGCATGTTCATCGCCGAGCTGTTGAAGCAGGCCGGTCTGCCGGACGGTTGCTTCAACGTCGTCAACGGCGACAAGGAAGCAGTGGACACGATCCTGCACCACCCGGACATCCAGGCCGTGAGCTTCGTCGGCTCCACGCCGATCGCGAGGTACATCTACGAGACGGGCACCAAGAACGGCAAGCGTGTCCAAGCCCTCGGTGGCGCCAAGAACCACATGCTCGTGCTGCCCGACGCCGACCTCGACATGGCCGCCGATGCTGTCGTGAGCGCGGCGTATGGCTCGGCCGGAGAGCGGTGCATGGCCATCAGCGTGGTACTCGCCGTCGACACCGTTGCTGATGCGCTCATCGAGCGGATCACGGCTCGCATCCCCGACATCAAGGTGGGACCGGCCAGCGAAGAGGGCAACGAGATGGGGCCGCTGATCACCGCCGAACACCGCGACAAGGTGGCCGGGTACATCGCCGGCGCCGCCGAAGAAGGCGCGACGCTCGTGGTCGACGGGCGCGACGGGGCCCCCGATCAGGGCGGCTTCTTCCTCAAGCCGAGTCTGATCGACAACGCCAAGCCCGGCATGAAGTGCTACGACGACGAGATCTTCGGGCCGGTGCTCACCGTCACCCGGGTGCAGAGCTACGACGAGGGGCTGCAGCTGATCAACGACAACCAGTACGGCAACGGCACCGCCATCTTCACCCGCGACGGCGGTGTGGCCCGCCAGTTCCAGTTCGACGTCCAGGTCGGCATGGTGGGAGTCAACGTGCCCATCCCCGTGCCGGTCAGCTACTACAGCTTCGGCGGTTGGAAGGCCAGCCTGTTCGGCGACCAACACATGTACGGACCGGACGGCATCAACTTCTTCACCCGCTCGAAGGTGGTCACGTCTCGCTGGCCGGACCCGCGCACATCCAGCGTGGACCTCGGCTTCCCGCAGAACCGCTGATACGTGGATCTCGGCATCGTCCTGCAGACCACGCCGCCGTCGGCGCGCGTGGTCGATCTCGCCAAAAAGGCCGAGACGTACGGTTTCACGCATGTGTGGACCTTCGACAGCCACATCCTCTGGCAGGAGCCGTACGTCATCTACAGCCAGATCCTGGCCGAGACCCGCAACATCGTGGTGGGCCCAATGGTGACCAACCCGGCCACACGCGACTGGACCGTGACGGCCAGCACGTACGCCACCCTGAACGAGATGTTCGGCAACCGCACTGTGTGCGGGATCGGCCGCGGCGACAGTGCAGTGCGCGTGACAAACGGCGCGCCCACGACCTTGAAGACGCTGCGCGAGAGCATCCACGTCATCCGTGAGCTCGCCAACGGGCGCAGCGTGGAGTACAACGGCTCCGAGCTGCGCTTCCCGTGGGCGTCGAAGAGCCGCTGCGAGGTGTGGGTCGCTGCGTATGGACCAAAGGCGCTGGCGCTCACCGGTGAGGTCGGCGACGGTTTCATCTTGCAGCTCGCTGACAGCTCGATTGCCGAGTGGACCATCGGTGCCGTCCGCGAGGCAGCGGCAGGCGCCGGGCGCAACCCCGACGATCTGACCACCTGCGTGGCCGCACCCGCGTACGTCACCGACGGCACACCCGAGCACCTTGCCCATGCCCGCGAACAGTGCCGGTGGTTCGGCGGCATGGTGGGCAACCACGTCGCCGACATCGTCGCCCGCTACGGCGACGACGCGCCGGTGCCGAAGGCGCTCACCGACTACATCAAGGGCCGCCAGGGCTATGACTACAACGAGCACGGACAGGCGGGCAACACCCACACCGCGTTCGTGCCCGACGAGATCGTCGACCGGTTCTGCATCATCGGACCGGTGGAAGAGCACGTCCGTCGGCTCGAGGAGCTCAAGTC
>JAYTSB010000391.1:0-3695 GCA_043745825.1 Actinomycetota bacterium
TTCGTTGCAGGGCCATCACG
This sequence comes from Actinomycetota bacterium, assembly GCA_043745825.1. GTDB lineage: Bacteria > Actinomycetota > Acidimicrobiia > Acidimicrobiales > Ilumatobacteraceae > WLMZ01. The sequence continues at coordinate 21 of JAYTSB010000391.1, forward strand.
GCGCGAGCCGATGCGTTCGCCAGGTCGTGGTCGAGCACGATGGCCGACCCGGCACTGGGGCGAACGTGGCCGGTGACGAGCTGCACCAGGGTGGACTTGCCGGACCCGCTCGGCCCGCTGATCACCACCCGTTCGCCGGCGGCGACGGTCAGCGAGAGCCCGCGCAGGGCGGCAACCTGGCGGTCCAGCACGGGATGGAGGACGAAGACGTCGTCGAGGTGGATCATCCGAACTCCCGCAGCAGGTCTCCGTGTGCGGCGCGTTGTGCCGCACGAGCGGCGAGCGACGCGGCGACGAGGCATGGCAGCAGCAGCGCCGCGATCGCGAACACGAGGGAGCCGGCTGGAACGCTGGCGACCAGTGGCGGGATCGGCACGCTCGAGGTCGCAGTCACCGAGACCACGCGCGTGACGGTGCGTAGGAGCACGAGGGCGCCGAGGACACCGATCAGAACGGCCGAGACCACGATCGCGCCGGCAGCCGTGCGCACCATCCGGGTCAAGGCGCGCGGCGGCACGCCCTCGGCGGCGAGCGCCCGGTGCAACGGTGCCTGCTCTGCGGCATCGGCGGCGGTGGCCAGATGGATCGCAGCGATCGCCAGCAGCCCGGCGATCAGCCCGGCGACGGCGAACAGACCCAGGGTGAAGCGAGACAGCGGGCTGCCATTGAGCTCGTTCTCGATCAGGCTGCGGCGGGCCACTTCGATGTGGTCGTACGGCGCGCGGCCGAGCGCAGATGCGAGTTGCCGTTCGTTCCCGGACGGCACCGACAGCCACACCTCGGTGGCGGTTCCGAACCCGGGATCGATGAGGTCGAATGCGAGTCGGAGTTGGGCCCGATCGACGATGATGAACCGCTCCGGCGCGCCGGGGAACCGTCGCGCAACGGCCGCGACGCGCAGGGTCAGGCGCGTCGGTCCAGGCACATCGACCACCAGGCTGCCGTTCTGTGCGGCGGCGGCGGCAGCAGTGGCGGGGTCCACGATGGCGGCGAGCCGTCCGAGCTGTTCAGGCGTGCGCGGCAGCACCAGCGCTGCCGAGCCCTGCAGGCGGAGGGCGACGCTCACGCCGTCGGCCGTCTGGGTGACGACAGCGCCATCCGAGGTGAGCGCGGTCCAATCCACGTCGAGCGCAGCAGATGTACCGGAACCGTCGTCGGCCTCGACACGGTCGAAGGCCACGGTCGCGGTGAAGTACGCCGCCGAGGTGAAGCCCTCAGCGAGATGGTGTTCGATCTTGGCCGAATCAGTGCCCCGCTGGCCCATCCGGAACCCGATCAGCCGTCCACCGCCGTCGGTGGGATCGAGCACCGCAACGAGTTGATCGGGTGCTGATGCGTCGTAGACCGTCGTCACCTGGTGCCACGTACCATCGCGCCGCGCCACGATCGCCCTCACTTCGGTGGTCCGCAGATCACCGCCACCGTGCAGGACCAGGCGCATGGCATGGTCGGGGATGGGAGCGCCCAACGTCGGCGGGGGAGGCGCCGTGATCGCTGACGCGAGCGTGGCCGGAGACGGACCGAAGTCCGCACGCCAGCTGCGCAACCCACGCACGCCGGCCGGATCGATGCCGAGGATCGTGACACTGTCGCTGATGAGCTGCGGACTGCGCACGCTGACCCCGCGCCGCAGGACCTCGGTGCTCTGCGTGCCGCCGGCGAGCGCTGCCCAGCCACCACCGGGTTGCAGAGTCGACGGCCGGACCAGGGCTGCTCCCTCGGTGAGGGTCACGTCCAACGGCACCGCGAACGCGGCCTGATCGTGGGCGCCGGCCGACAGGGTCGCTCGGTAACCCAGCGAGAAGAGGCCGAGCGTCGTCGCTGCCGCAAGGAACCCAGCGGTGACGAGCGGGACGGCAGGCCGTCGGGCAACCTCGCCGAGTGCGGTGCGCGCCAAGGGTGCTCGCCGACCGAGCAGGCAAGCAGCACCATTGACGAGCAGCGGAACGACCCGTATTGCCACCCACGCAACCGTGAGCCCGGCGAGCAGTGGCAGCGCGGCGAGCAGCGGGTCACCATTGGTCACCAGGCTGTCGGGCGTGGCCGAACCCCGATCGATCGCCAGCGCTGCCGCGGCGAGGGTCCCGATGCCGAGCGCATCGATGGGCATCGGCCGCCACCACTGGCGGCGGGGACGACCCGCCGTGGTCGCTGGAGTAGCCGCCATCACGACCGCAGTGCCCACCAGGACGGCGACGGCGCCGAACAGCACGCGTACCACGCTGGCGCGAGCGACCTCGGCGACCACCGCACCCACCGAGAAGTCCCACGAGCGAGCGATTGCAGCAGTCGCGCCCAAACCAGCGGGGATCCCGATCCCGAGCCCGATGAGCATCGGCCACGCCGCCTCGCACAGTGTGAACACGTTGATCGTTGCGCGGGTGGCACCGCGCCGGCGGAGCAGTTCGCGCGCCGCGCGATGCTGACGGCGGTTGCTCGCTGCGGCGAGGAGTGCGAAGGCGACCACCAGGACCACGCCCTGCGCCGCGGCAAGCTGGACGCGGTTGCGAGCGGTCTCGGCGCGGGCTCGGGCTCCGACGAGCGCAAGTCGAGGTAGGTCCACGGTGCCGCCCCCTTCGGCAAACGAGTTGGCCGTCCGCGATGCAGCGGCGAGCACGGAGTCGATGTCGGACACGCGCACGCTGGACGGGTCGATCGGCGCGATCCAACCCAGGCTGCGTCCGATCAGCTCCAGTGAACGGAGAGCGCCGACCGCGTCGACGCCGTCGCCGAGCAGGATCACCTCGGTTGCCTGCGGGCTGAAGCTGCCGGCGAGGATGGCGGGGTCATCGAGCACGGCGCGACCCACGACATCGACGCCGAGCTCGGGCTGCGGCGTCACCGAGGTGTCGGTGCCGATGATCACCACCTCACAATGGGTCGGCGTGCACTGCTCCGGAAGGCGGCCGTCCACGAGCGTGATGACTTCGGACAGTTGGTCGACGCCGGCCAGGCGGAACACTGTGCCGTCCGACGACGCAAGGGCCCGGTACTCCACCTCGGCACGGGGTGTACCGAGTCCGGGAGCGTGAAGACCCTCGCGCACCTGGCGATCGATCACCCGAAGTTGCTCGGGTGTCTTGGTGTTCACAGAGACGGCGACGGTGAGGCTGCGTTCGCCCGGTGCCAGGTCCTGGAGCGCTCGGCGCAGTGTTGCGTCGCCGGCGATCAGCGGCGACGCGGTGGTGACGAACAGCGCTGCGACGGCGACCGCGAGACCGAGACCGGTGACCACGCCACGAGTCGGTCGGGCGCGCACGCGCGCCACGGCGAACGACGCGGCAGCCAGGGGTGTGCGGCTCCATCTGCCCCGGGTTGTGTTCGCCATCGCCGCGATCCTACGAGTGCGTCCGATCGGTGGTCGGGCGGCGTGACTCGTGGAGTACCGTGCGGCGCATGCCTCCTGCCGAATCAGACAGCACCGATCCAGCACCCGAAGTCATGTATTCGGTGGAGGACCACATCGCCACCGTGACCCTGAACGCCCCGCAGCGGATGAACACGATCAGCGGCGCGATGCTCGACCAGCTGTCCGCTCGACTGCTCGACGCCGATCGTGATCGCGACGTCCGCTGCATCGTCCTGACCGGTGCAGGCAGGGCGTTCTGTGCCGGCCTCGACCTGGCCGCGCAGATGAGCGGGCCCCAGGGCAGCCTTGGCGGTCTCGGTTCGCTC
>JAYTSB010000392.1:0-2378 GCA_043745825.1 Actinomycetota bacterium
CACATGCTCAACGACGGCACCGTCTACACCGAACTCGGCGTCGACTACCTCGCCCGCAACGACAACCCCGAACGACGCCGACGGCACCTCGTCAATCAACTCGAACACCTCGGCTTCCAGGTCTTCCTCAGCTCTGCCGCCTGAATCACTGCCCGGGTCCGGGAACCCTGCCACACCCGTCGTGCATACTGTCAACAGTTCTTGACTTCCCCGTAGAACCGATTGGAGCTGTGGCTCCTCGTTGACGTGATGTTGCCGGTGCGGAGGGGGTGGAGCCGATGTCGGGTTCCTGCGGGGATGCTGGCGCTGCAGCGGTGGTGTCGTTGTCGGCGCATTTCGTCGTGGACGTCGGCGTGTTGGATCGTGCGGGTTGCCGGCGGGAGCTGGCGGTGTCGGCGGGGGTTCGACGGTGGTTGGACGGTCGGGACGTGCAGCTTGCCGGGCGGCTGTCGGCACTCGCCGATGCCGATCCTGCAGCGCCGCCCGTCGAGCACGACGTCGCGGGCACGACGCGCACCGACCCTTCGGTGGCGCAGCGGTTGACGAAGCGTGCCGCGACGGCGCGCCGGGTGGAACCGTTGGCGGGTCCCGTCGCCGAAGGGGCGGTGTCGGGCGAGCATCTCGATGTCGTCGGCCAGGCGCTGGCACGGTTCGATGAGGCACGCCGGGCACAGTTCTGTGAGCGGTTCGGTGATCAGATCGCGGAGCTTGCCCGATCGTGCACCGCCGGCGAGTTACGAGCCCAGTTGGTGCGCTGGGCGCAGGGGTTCGAGACCGCCGACGAGTCGGTCGATCGGCTGGCCCGTCAGCGGCGTCAGAACCGGTTCAGGACCTGGACGGATCGCGACAGCGGGATGCTGCAGCTACGTGGCCAGTTCGATCCTGAGACGGGGCGGCTGTTCCTCGGCAGGCTGCACAGCACCGTACAGGCCTTGTTCCATGACAAGGCACCGGCCGACTGCCCGGACGATCCCGGGGAGAAGCAGGACTACCTGCGTGCCGCAGCTCTCGCCCATCTCGCCGGAGCGGGCGATCAGGCAGCCGTCGACGATCCAGGCGGTCCCGAACACGCCGCCGATCAGGCCGCGACCAACGGTGAAGCTGCGGCGCGCTCTCGCGGTGCAGCGGCTGCTGGTGATCCGTCGGTTGCCGGTGACGGACCGGGCGGTCCGACGCACGAGCCTGCAAACTTTGCGTCCCGGCCGTGTCCAGGGTGCGGCTGTCGGCCGGCTCCAACCCCGGCGCCTCGACCGGTTCGACCGGAGGTGATCGTGGTGATCGACGCTCAGACGTTGTGCTACGGACGACACCCGGGGACCTACCTCGACAGTGGGGTACCCGGGCTCGAGTTGCCGATCGAGACCATCCGTCGGTGGGCAGTGCTCGCCACGCTGGTTCCGCTGGTCGCGGACGCCGACGGTGTCGTCACTCAGGTCGGCGATCCTGCCCAACGGCTCCAGCTCGGCCGTTCCACCCGCCTCGCCAACCGCTCACAACGCCGGGCGTTGCGAGCCATGTACTCCACCTGTGCCATCTCCGGTTGCGCAGTCGCGTTCGAGCACTGCCAGCCGCACCACGTCCTGTGGTGGCGACACGGCGGACGGACCGACCTCACCAATTTGCTTCCGCTGTGCAGCAGGCATCACCACCACGTTCACGACGACGGATGGCAGCTCGAACTCGCAGCTGATCGCTCGTTGACCGTCACCATGCCCGACCGGACCACCATGACCACCGGCCCACCCAGAACCGAGCGGCCCCAGTGAGCCACCTACCCGTCACACACCAAGACCCCGAGAGGGACCACCACTACCAGGCGACACCAGCGATGGCGGGTTGACTGCCGCTGCCTGAGGGGATGTGGTTCGTGGAGGGTTCGGGTGACGCCGGCACGGGATTCGTGCGGACAGATCAGCCGGCGTGACACCATGGCGGTGAAGCCTGCAGGCGGCTGCGATCGTCCTTCGAGCACGTGTGACACCGGGCCCCCGTTGTTGGTGAACCGTTGTCGGTGAACCCGGCGCACATCAACAACGGGCCGGGCCGCAAGACTGGTGGAGGCAGCCTGGTCGGCGGTGAGAACCAAGGACTGCTACCTCGCGGTCTGGTTCTGGCGGATAGCGATACGGCGGGGACAGCAACGGGCGTTGATTGCCATCGCGCACACTCTGCTCGTGACCTGTTGGCACATGCTCACCGAAGGAACCACCTACACCGAGCTCGGTGTCGGTTACCTCGCCAGCAACGACAACCCTGAGCGCCGACGACGCCACCTCGTCAACCAACTCGAACACCTCGGCTACCAGGTCGAACTCACCCCAGCCGCCTGAACCCCTGCCCGGGTCCGGGAACTACGCAACACCTCGTGCCTAGGTTGA
>JAYTSB010000393.1:0-2784 GCA_043745825.1 Actinomycetota bacterium
ATCGACGAGCAGCCCAGAGCACGTCATTTCGACTCGGAGCTGCACTGCTGGGTTCGCCTGAACGGTGGTGGACACGGCTCTCTCCTTGACAGAGGGCGCCACCGGGGGTCCAGAGCGACGCAATCCCGGGACATGCACCTCCCGGATAGCGTGATCGCACGCCCTGTGGGTTCGACGATGCTGAAGTTTCTCAGCACCTGACGGAAAAGCTAGGTTGCCGCTGAGCGACGAGCGCCAGCCAGAATCGGAGGTCTGAAGACGTGCCTCAGGAACGATTCGCCGGAGCAGCATTCCGCCAAACCCTGACGGCGACGACCTTCGTCGAGATCGTCGACACGTTGGTCGGCGACTTCGACGTCATCGAAGTGCTGACCTCATTGACGTCGCGATGCGTGGAGCTGCTCAACATCGGCGCGGCCTGCATCCTCCTCGCCGACGACGACGGCCAACTCCGTGTGATCGGGGCGTCCACCGAGGAAAGTCAACTGAAGGAACTGTTCCAGGTGCAGAGCAGCGAGGGTCCGTGCCTCGACTGCTTCCGGACCGGTCGGATCAAGCTCCTCGCCAACCTCGCCTCGTTGCGCGATGGCCACAGTTTGCGGCTGAGTGCGCCGGTGCCGGGTCAACTCGGTGTGTGAAGTGCCACTTCGGCTCAAAGCCCGCACACTCGGTTGTCTCAACATGTTCGTGTCCGAGCCGGCAGGTCTCTCCGGGGCCGATGTCGCGCTTGCGCAGGCATTTGCCGACGTGGCGAGCATTGCCATCATCCAGGACCAGGCAACGCGGGAGGCTGCGGTGCGCGAGGGCGATCTGCAGCACGCGCTGACCAGCCGCATTGCCATCGAACAGGCAAAGGGCATGATCGCCGAGCACAATCCTGTCGACATGGACGAAGCGTTCTCTCGGATGCGGACATACGCCCAGAACAACAACCTCCGCCTGACTGATGTGGCCGAAGCGCTGGTGGCCGGACGGACGGACCTCGGTGTGATCAACGCTCCAAATCGCCCACTGATCGCGCCGAAGCGCCACCCATGACGTCCGGTTCTGGTCGCTCCTGGCAATACGTGCCCCCGGACGGACGATGACGCGTACGGCTCATCCCGGACGGTACGGATGCGTCTTGACTGGACGCAAACGGAGTGCTCACGTTGACGACACCGCCTGCCGAAGAATGTTGTAGCCCTATGTCCATCCTGCCGCACCCGAACGAGGCGTCCTCCACCGCATGGCGCGGGGGCCTACGGCTGCCCAGCCTGGTGACGCGAACCCAAATTCGGGCTGCGGTGGAGGCTGCGCAGCACGGGCACGAGTCGATCGGCGTCGTGCACGTCGACCTGGACCGATTCCACCAGGTCAACCAGCGTTGGGGCCAGCAACTCGGCGACCAGTTGCTGGATGCTGTGCGTCGGGCATTGCAGGCGATGCTTCCGCCGGACTCGCTGTTGGCGGCCACCGAAGGCGACGCGTTCGTCGCTGTCCTGCCCGCAGCCACCGCCGACCGTGCTCGGGAGGTGGCCCGGGACCTCTTGCTCGCCGTGCGCCAGCCGGTGGTGCTGGGTGATCTCCTGCTGACGATCGAGGCCAGCGCCGGATATGCCCACCACCCCAGTGACGCTGCGGTGAGCGACCTCCTTGAACAGGCATTCCTCGCCTGCCGTCGCGCCAAATCGACCATGCGCGGTTCCGCCATCGGCTACGAGGTCAGCTTGGGAGCCGATGCGATCCACCGCCTGCAAACCGAGGATGCGCTGCGTGCGGCCATCTCCGGTGACGAATTGCGCCTCCACGTGCAACCCACGGTGGACCTCCGCGATGGTCGTGTGGTCGGTGTCGAGGCCCTGGTGCGCTGGCAGCACCCCGTCGAGGGCCTGCTGACGCCGTCGGAGTTCTTGCCAATGGCGGAGTCGGCCGGGCTGATGACAGCGATCGGTGACTGGGTGCTGGGGGAGGCGATCCACATCGCCGCCCGCTGGCGGCGCACGCGTCCCGCCGACCCGCTGCGGATCTGGGTGAACCTCGCTGCGCAGCAGCTCGCAGACGGTCGTCACGTGTACGACCAGATCCACCGCGCGATGGCCATCGGCCTGGTGCATGCCCACGACATCGGTTTCGAGGTCACCGAGTCCAGCCTGCTGGAAGATCTGCCGAGCGCGGTGGAGACGCTGTCGGCGTTGCGTGGTCTGGGCGTCGAGATCGCCCTCGACGACTTCGGCACCGGCTACTCCTCGCTCACCTACCTCCAGCAACTCCCGGTCACCGCAGTGAAGATCGACCGCAGCTTCGTGGCCGGCATCGGCGGTTCGCTGGCCGACGAGGCGATCATCGAGGCGGTCATCGACCTCGCCCATGCGCTGGGCCTGCGGGTCATCGCCGAGGGCATCGAGGACCCCGGTCAGGCCGAGGCGTTGATCCGGATGGGAGCCGACGAGGCCCAGGGTTACCACTTCAGCTATCCCATGCCGGTGGAACTCATCGAGAGCCGGCTGGCGCTGCCGTGGTGCGGTGCCGAGCGCCCCGGCCACACGTCCGGCCAGCCCGCCGACCATCGCGCCGATGAGCTCCCGGGCTTCGGGTCGGCGCGAGCTCGACTGCTGCTGACAGCGCTCGACACGGTGCACGACTCGATCGTCGTGACCTCGGCCGCACGAGGATCCATGGGCAGCCCACCCATCGTGTACGTCAACGCAGCGTTCGAGACCGAGACCGGTTTCAACTCCGCCGACGTCGTCGGCGGAACCATTGACGCCCTCCTCGCCGATCCAGCGGACGTGGAGTTGGCCG
>JAYTSB010000394.1:0-2317 GCA_043745825.1 Actinomycetota bacterium
GCCATGACCATGCCGGGCGTGCAGTATCCGCATTGCAGGCCGTGGTTCTCCATGAACGCCTGTTGCATGGGGTGGAGCACGCCGTTGGTGGCGAGGCTCTCGATGGTGTCGACGTGGTGGCCGTCGGCTTGTACGGCGAGGATGGTGCAGCTCTTCACGGCTTCACCGTCGAGGTGCAGGGTGCAGGCTCCGCAGGAGGACGTGTCGCAGCCGATGTTTGTGCCGGTCAGGCCGAGGTTCTCGCGCACGTAGTGCACGAGCAACGTCCTCGGCTCCACGTCGGTGGTGTGTGAGACACCGTTGACAGTGATCGTTACATCCATGCTGAACCCCCCGGTTCGACTCGGTTGCTTTGCCCCAGGTCGCCAGTTTGCACCATTTTCAGCCGGGTGCATAACGCAGCCCGAACATGCTCTACTGGCGGGATGCACCAGCCTTCCGCCGCCGCCGCCGACCCCTCGAACAGCGGGTTCGTCCACGGCGGTATGCGCGGTCGGGTGGCGCTCGTGACGGGTGCCGGAAACGACCAGGGCATCGGCTTCGCCATTGCAAAGGCTCTCGTGGAACAGGGCGTCGATGTTGCGCTGGTGGCCACGTCGGACCGGATCCATCGTCGAGCCGAGGAGCTCGGTCCGCAGGCACAGGGCTTTGTCGCTGACCTCACCGACGAAGCTGCCGTTGCGGCCTGTGCGGCCGACGTCGCCGCCTGGCGCGATCGCCTCGACATCGTGGTCAACAACGCCGGCATGACCTCGGTCGCGGCCGGCGCCGACGCCGCCCGCGCGCTCGATCTGCTCACGCTCGCAGAGTGGCGCGAAACGCTCGATCGCAACCTCACCACTGCCTTCCTCGTCTGCCGTGCCACGGTGCCTCGTCTGCGTGCGGCCGGGTACGGGCGCATCATCAACGTCGCCTCGACGTCGGGTCCCGTGTCTGCGTTCATCGACGGCAGCGGGTACGCCGCAGCCAAGGCCGGCATGGTGGGAATGACGCGGTCGCTCGCGCTGGAGACGGCCGCGCACGGCATCACGGTGAACGCCGTGGCTCCCGGGTGGATCGACACCGGACCCTCGGCATCGGACGCGGAACGACGTTCGGGTGCTGCCACGCCCGTGGGCCGCAGTGGCCGGCCGGAGGAGATTGCCGGCGCCGTCGCGTTCCTCGCCTCGCCGGCTGCGTCCTACATCACCGGCACGTTGCTCGTGGTGGACGGCGGCAACGCGATCGCCGAGGACCATCTCTGGCGCTCCGGCGAGGCCCGAGTGTTCACGTGAGCATCGACGAACGGGCACGCCAGCGCGTCGTGCTCATCACAGGTGGGGCCGGTGGCATGGGTGCGGCTGCGGCGCGCCGCTTCACGGCTGACGGCTGGCGTGTGGCAATCGCCGACCACGACACCGTTCGCGCCGGGGCACTGGCCGACGAACTGGGCGACGACGCACTCGCCGTGGACTGCGACGTCACCAAACCAACATCCTGTGACGCAGCGGTGTACCAAACCCTGATGTGGGCTGGTCGCCTCGACCACGCCATTGCCGCAGCGGGATTGTGGACCGAGGGCCCGATCGACGATGTCGACGAGTTCGAGTTCGACCGGGTGATGGCCGTCAACGTGAAGGGCGTGTTCTTCACGTGCAAGGCGGCAACCCCGGCGCTGCGCGCAACGCACGGCTCGCTGACCCTGATCGCCAGCGACGCCGGGCTCCAGGCGAACAAGGGTGCCGCGGTGTACTGCGCGTCGAAGGGTGCCGTCGTGTTGCTCGCCAAGACGCTGGCGCTCGACCTTGCGCCGGACGGCGTCCGTGTCAACGCAGTGTGCCCGGGCGATGTGGTGACACCCATGTTGCGCTACCAGGCCGACGCGTTCGGCGCTGACGAGCCTGAGCGCTACCTCGGCGATCTCCTCGCCAAGTATCCCCAAGGGCCCGCAGCGCGGTTCATCGACCCCGCGGAGGTCGCTGAACTGCTCTGGTTCCTCGCTCAGCCGGCGGCTGCCCCGATCACCGGTGCGGCGCTGAGCATCGACTTCGGTCTCAGCAGCGGCATCCAGTGATGACCGGCTTCCGACCGTGGTTGGCGCCGGCGCGGAGAGGGTATTCATGCGCACATGAGCAATGACGAGCAAGACCTTGCTGAAGCGTTCGACGAAGACATGATCGGCAGCGACGCCGTCACCAGTGACCAGACGGCCTTCGAGGAGTTCCCCCCGGATCGTCCGCACGGCATCCAGTTTGCCGATGCGGACGTGACCGACGAGTCCTTCGCCGATCGGACCGCCCAGGAGGAGCCCGAGGTCTGGGAGACCCCGCCGGCTGCC
>JAYTSB010000395.1:0-5619 GCA_043745825.1 Actinomycetota bacterium
TCGCCGGGGTGGTGGCCTTCCTCGCCTCCGACGATGCGGCCTACATCACCGGTGCGGTGATCCCCGTGGACGGCGGCCTCGGGATGGGCCACTAGCAAACACCGTTGCCAACCAGGCACAATCAACACACGCTCTCAACACAACAACTGGAGAAAACCCGTGGATCAGGAAAAGTTCGATCGCTTCAAGAAGTGCGCCGTCGACGTGTTGTCGGTTTCACCCGAGCAGGTTGTCCCCGAGGCCAAATTCGCCGATGACCTCGATGCCGACAGTCTCGACCTCGTCGAGCTGGTGATGGCCCTCGAAGAAGAGTTCGGCGTGGAAGTTCCCGAAGAGGAACTGGAAGGCATCGACACGGTCGGTCAGGCATACGACCTGGTCGTCGGCAAGCTCTGATGCAGGGGCTCGGCCGGCGCGTCGCCATCACCGGGTTCGGTGTGGTCGCGCCGTGCGGAATCGGCAAGTCGGCGTTCTGGCATGGCCTCCTCGGCCCTGCCATCACCGGCACCAAGTCGTACACCTTTGCGGACTGGGATCCCGCTCCGTACTACGCCAGCCCCAAGGAATCGCGCCGGGCGGACAAGGTCGAGCAGTTCGCCGTCGCCGCGGCCGCCGAGGCATTCGACCACGCCGGTCGGCCCGAGGTGGACCCACGCCGCTTCGGCATTGTCTGGGGCACCGGCATCGGTGGACTCCAGACCCTCGAGGACCAGGTGGAGATCCGCCTGAACAAAGGCGAGCGACGGGTGTCCCCGTTCCTCGTCCCGATGATGATGGGCAATGCGTCGGGTGCAGCCATCTCGATGCGCTACGGACTACAGGGTCCGAACGAGACGATCTGCACGGCGTGCGCTGCGGCCACGCATGCCATCGGCAACGCCGCCCGTCTGATCGCCTGGGACCGCTGCGATGCAATGGTCACCGGCGGTTCGGAGTCCGCGGCAACGCCGTCGGCAATGGCCGGTTTCAACAACATGACCGCGCTGTCAACGGTTGGCGCCAGCCGACCGTTCGACGCGTCCCGAGACGGCTTCGTGATGGGTGAGGGCGCTGCGGCGTTCATTCTCGAGGCATGGGACGTCGCGGTGGAACGTGGCGCCACGATCATCGGTGAGGTGCTGGGCGCCGCGAGCACGGCCGATGCCCATCACATCACTGCGCCCGCTCCCGGCGGCACGGGCGCGATCCACTGCATGCATCTCGCCCTCGAAGACGCAGGCCTGCAGCCCGGCGACGTCTGCCAGATCAACGCTCACGGCACATCGACTCCGCTCAACGACGCCGCCGAGGCCCAAGCCGTGACGGCGGTGTTCGGCGCCGACGGGCCCCCGATGACCAGCACGAAGGGCGTCACCGGTCATGCGCTGGGGGCGGCCGGGGCACTGGAGGCAGCGGCCGTGCTGCTCTCGATGCAGCACCGTCTGATCCCGCCCACAGCGGGAACGACCCAATTGTCCGATGACATGCGGATCGACCTCGTGATGGGCGATCCACGCCCGTGGGAGCCCGGACCGACGATCTCGAACAACTTCGGCTTCGGCGGCCACAACGGCTCGGTGATCATCGCCCCTGCGGGCTGACTCCGGGGCGGCCTGCCATCCGGAGAACCGCGTGCTCAGGCATCAACGAGCACGAACATCAACTCGCACTCGCAGGCAACGGCGCCGTCGAGCAACGCCCGACCGGAACCCTTTCCGGCGCGGGCAGACATCCGCCCCAGCTCCACGGTGAGCTCGAGGGTGTCGCCGGGCACCACCTGGCGGCGAAAGCGGGCGCGGTCCAACCCGCCGAACAGCGGCAGTTTGCCGGCGAAGCGCGCGTCGGTGAGCACCGCGATGGCGCCGACCTGGGCGATGGCCTCGCACATCAGCACCCCGGGCAGCGTGGGCCGGCCCGGGAAGTGACCGGCAAAGAACCACTCGTCACCCGTGAGGTGCCACCGCCCGGTGGCCCGCAGACCTGGTTCGAGGGCAACGACCTCGTCCACGAACAGAAACGGCGGGCGATGGGCGATGACATCGGCGGGACGCGGCATCGCGCTCATCCGCGCAGCGCTTCCAACAGCTTGACCGGGGTGTCCTTCGGGCTGATCTTGTACCACGCCCGCTCGATGCACCCCTCGGCATCGATGAGGAACGCCGAGCGCTCGATGCCCATGTACGTGCGCCCATACATCGATTTCTCCTTCCAGACGCCGTAGCCCTCGGCCAGCACGTGATCGACGTCGGCCAGCAGTGGGTAGGACAGGTCGTTCTTGGTGGCGAACTTTTGCTGGGCGGCCGGCTTGTCGGGGCTCACACCGATGATGCGGGTATCGCCGACCTCGCCGACGATGTCGCGCAGACCACACGCCTGCTGTGTGCAACCGGGCGTGGACGCCTTCGGGTAGAAGAAAAGAAGCGCCCGGCGGCTGCGGAGTGCCGACCAGTCGAATGCCGCCCCGGACTGATCGAGTACGACACCAGTCGGGGCGAAATCACCAGGAGTGAGCATGTTCAAGACGCTACCTCAACGCTCCGGACGCGGACTGTGGTGACCCCATTTCTCTCGGCATCGACAACATCCACCACACTGAGTGGTCAGGTGACAGAGAGTGGTGAGAGTTTGTCAAATCTTTCTCTTGATCTGTGCCCTTGTGACCTTGTGTTACGCCTGACCGCATGTTAGAAAGATGCTACTGACGAGGCCTGATGCTCGTCCGATTGAAAGGACGCTCCAACATGCGCGGTCTCATCGTTCGCCCCTGCTGAATAAATCTCACTCTTCGTAGCCATCTCGTCACTGAAAGGTTTCTCACCATGCGTGGTCTCATCGTTCGCCCCTGCTGAACCGCTTCCCCACTCTCCGCCTTCGATTGGTCTCCCGTCAAGAACCTTAAGACAGGTCGAGACACATCTAAGAGGCGCGAGAAACAAGAGGCGCGAGAAACGTCACGGAGAGACTCGTGACACGTCTCGGCGGGTCGGCCCGCTTCACGAAGAGTTGAGTCACGCGTGAGCCGTGGTAGCTGTATCGCCCACTCAGGGCTGGAGACGGTGCCCGAACACTCCACCACGACGACGTGCGTGGGCGTGGTAGTGACCCGGGATGTTGCGCATGTTGTCGTCCACGAAGTGGACGAAATCGAACTGCGTCGCCACGACCATGGCCAGGCGATCGTGGAGATGCGCCTTCACATCGTCGGGCGGGGCCGGATCATGGATCCGCCACACCACCATCGGCACCGAGCAGAACTCGCACTCGGCGATCCAACAGACGTCGTCCTCGTAGTACCAGGGCGTGATCCGGGCGGCCTCGCAGAGATCGCAGTCAGCTGACATGTTCAGAAGGTGATCGCCGCGCGCACCTCAGCGACATACTCGCCGACGGCGTCGGGCCCACGGTCCATCAGGCGCTTGACGACACTCGCGCCCTGGATGACCCCGTCTGCCACCCGGCATGCCTCGCGAGCCTGCTCAGCGTTGGAGACGCCGACCCCCACCAGCACGGGCACATCGGTGATTGCCTTCAACCGGCCGGCCAACGTGGTGGCCGAGGCCGCCAGCGAGGAACGCTCGCCGGTCACCCCGAGCAGGCCGACCGAGTAGACGAACCCGCGAGCCCGGGCGGCGATCCGCGGCAGGCGTTCGTCGGGCGCAGTGGGCGCGGCGAGCATCACCGTTTCGATGCCCTCCGCGTCCGCCGCAGTGCACCATGGCCCGGACTCCTCCAACGGCAGATCGGGGACGATGGCAGCGACGATGCCGGCCGTCTCCAGCAAGTGAGCGAAGCGCTCGTGGCCGGCGTGGTGGATCGTGTTGTAGTAGCACATCACCGCGAGCGGGATGTCGACGTCCAGCGAGCGAGCCTCGTCGAAGATCGTGTTGATGTTCACGCCGGCGTCGAGGGCGCGCTGCGACGCCTCCTGGATGACTGGGCCGTCCATCACCGGATCGGAGAACGGCAGACCGATCTCGATCGCGTCGGCACCGGCATCGGCGGCGGCACGAATTGCCTGCTGCCACCCCGTGAGTCCACCGGTGATGTACGGCACCAGCAGCTTGCGACCAGCGGCACGCTTGGCGCGGAACTCGGTTTCCATCCGTGCATGGACGTGGGCGGTGCTCATCAGCCGAGGATCTCCATCATCTGATTCACGTCCTTGTCACCACGGCCGGAGAGGTTCATGAGCACGACCTGGCCCGGGATGGTGTGCGCCTCACGACTGATCCAGGCCAGAGCGTGGGCGCACTCGAGCGCCGGGATGATGCCCTCGCTGCGGGCCATCAACTGGAACGCATCGATGACCTCGGCGTCGGTGACCGTGGGGTACTCGGCGCGTCCGATCGACGCGAGGTACGAGTGCTCCGGGCCGACGCCCGGGTAATCGAGGCCGGCTGAGATGGAGTGCGCCTCCTGCACCTGGCCGTACTCGTCCTGCATGAGGTAGCTGCGCATGCCGTGCACCACACCTGGCACGCCCCGTCCGACAGCCGCGCCGCCCGCCGGCTCAACGCCCACCAGGCGCGCCGGCGTGTCCACGAAGCCGCTGAAGATGCCCATTGCGTTGGAGCCCCCGCCTACGCAGGCCACGACCACGTCGGGATTCGTGCCCAGCTTCTCCTGGCACTGCGCGAAGGCCTCGTTGCCGATGACGCGGTGGAACTCGCGGACCATCCAGGGATATGGGTGCGGGCCCATCACCGAGCCGAGGCAGTAGTGGGTCTCGCCCACGTTGGCCACCCAGTCGCGCATGGCCTCGTTGACCGCGTCCTTCAGGGTGCGGCTCCCGCTGTGCACGGCCTCGACCTCGGACCCGAGCAGGTGCATCCTGAACACATTCAGACCCTGACGCTCCACGTCGACAGCGCCCATGTACACCTTGCAGGACATGCCGAGCAACGCCGCCGCAGTGGCGCTGGCCACGCCGTGCTGGCCCGCACCGGTCTCGGCGACCAGCCGGGTCTTGCCCATCCGCTTGGCCAGCAGCGCCTGGCCGAGCACGTTGTTGATCTTGTGCGAGCCCGTGTGGTTCAGGTCCTCACGCTTCAGCAGGAGGCGGATGCCGAGCTTTGCGCCGAGGTTGTGACACTCGGTGATGATGCTCGGGCGCCCGGCGTACTCGCGCAGCAACTCGTCGAGATCAGCGCGGAAGGTGGGATCGACCCACGCGTCACGGAACGCGGCCTCCAATTCCTGGCATGCAGGAACCAGGGTCTCGGGCACGAAGCGCCCTCCGAACTCACCAAAGCGACCCTCGGCGGAGGGTTCGGCCATGATCGACACAATGCGTCCTTTCATGCTCGCGGGGGCGAGCTACTCGTCATCAGCCCAGTCGTAGGGCATCTCGTCGGGCCCGACATACGGCGCCGGCGCAGCCTGGCGGGCACGCTCGATGAACGTCTTCACCAGTAAGGCGTCCTTCTTCCCCGGTGACTTCTCCACACCGGTCGACACGTCGACGCCCCACGGGCGGACTTGGCGCACGGCTGTGGCGACGTTGTCCGGAGTCAGTCCGCCGGCCAGGATCACGTGCGGACCATCAGGCACTTCTTCGGCCAGCGACCAGTCGAACATCGCTCCCGAGCCGGGATTCGGGGCGTCGACGAGGATGAAGTCGGTGCCGAACCGGTCGGCCCG
>JAYTSB010000396.1:0-8917 GCA_043745825.1 Actinomycetota bacterium
TACGTTGCGGGTCCGGTCCAGGGTGGTCCGGACAGCGTGCCAGCGGCCGCGCTGACGCATGGAGCGTGACGCATCGTGTCAAACCCGGAATCACTCGCGGCTGACCTCCCCGGGGTCACGGTGGAGCTGGTGCAGTGGCCTCGCGACGAAGCGCTGCGTGCCAACCTGGCTCGGGCGGGCGTGGCACGCCTGCTGCTGGTGGCCGCTGATGCGGATCCGCCTGAGATCGTGGGTGTGAACGAGGACTGGATCCGGGTTCCGGCTGACGAGCGCGACCTGATCCACCGCGCCCAGCGTCTCAGTCGGTGGGTGGCACACCTCGCGTCCGAGCAGCTCGTGCTGGACCGGAACCGGATCGTGCACCGCGCCGGCGCGGCGGTGGTGCTCAGCGAGATGGAGGCAGTGCTGCTGGAGGAGTTCCTCTCGACGTCGGGGTTGCTCAGTCGGCAACGTCTGGAACAGGCGGTCTGGCCCGACGGCGCGCCGAGCAACCGGTCGCTGGACAACCTCGTCTTTCGCCTGCGCGGCCACCTCGAGATCCTCGGTGTCGCCGTGCGCTCGGCGCGCGGCAAAGGGTTCGTGATCGAGGTCGACGGTCAGCCGATGCGACCCTGATCTCAGGCGTAGCTGGTGCTCGTGCTCGTGCTCGTGCTGGTGTTCGGTTGGGCCGGTGGCAGTGCCCCAGCCGGACGCGGCCTCCGCTGGGCGACGTACAGCAGTCCGCCGATCACGACGATCGCACCGAGGGTGTCCAGTGCGAACACGATGCGCGCATCGCGCTGCACCAACGTGCAGGCGGCGCGGTTGTACACGTACTGCTGGCCGAACAGCGGTAGGCGGGTGGGCAGCGTGGGCAGTGCACCGTCGTGCGCGTTGGCGGCGAACAGCGTGTTGCAGGACACCTCCTGCGACACGGGCTTGCCGTCACGGGGGTTCACCCCGACGGGGATTGCGTCGTGCAGCGGGCGTAACGCCAACGAGAACAGCACGACCAGGTACCACACGGTGACGGCGCCGGCGGCCAAGAGGAGGATTCGGCGGCCGCGTCCTTGCATGGGCAGGCATGGTAGCGGTGGATGCCCATCCACCCGCCGCGCGTCTGCGTACCGGACCGCCGATCGGTGCGGGGCCGAGCCAACGTGTCCCGGGGGTCTCCGGCCATCGTGCACAATGGTGACGACACCACATGGGGGGTGGGGAATGGAACAGGCACACATCCCGGTGAATGCAAGCGTGCTCGCCGTGGAAACTCCGGACCCTCCCGCGAGCGCAGCCCAGCCGGGAGATCTGAACGACGAACTGATCAACACCAACCAATGGACCGACGACATGGTGGCTCGCGCAGGGATTCCCGTCGTCGACGCGCGCTTCGTCTCCGTTGGGGGTGGCATCGGATCCTTCGTGACCGTCAACCAACTTCGGGTGGCCGGTCTCGGCACGGAGTCGATCAGGGTGCTGTCCAACATCGAGGAACCGACCCAGACCTACGAATACCTCACTCGCGTGTCACAGATCCCTCGGCCAGAACGCCTGCGCTCGGACTCGACCGGAATGCCCGACTGTCTGTGGGCATGGCCCAGCTACGCACTCCGCGAGGCACGCAAGGAGCGGACGTTGGCGCCGCTGTGGAGCGTGCTCACCGAGCCGATCTGTGTCGACTACTGGACGCCGCGCGCAGCAATGGTGTTCGAGGGTGTTGCCCGAGAAGCGGAGCGGATGCGATGGCGGGACATGGTCGTCCACGGCCAGGCCCGGATGGTTCGCAAGCGCACGGGCGGTGGTTACTTCACGATCCTCACCCCGCCGGCCGGGACCAGCGCGACCAAGCGTGTTGCCTACCGCAGCCAGTTCGTCCACATCGCTGTTGGTTATCCAGGTCTCAAGTTCCTCCCCGATCTCCAGACATACCGGGAGAAGTACGGAGATCTGGCGCGGCTCGTCAACGCCTACGAACCTCACGAACACGTCTACGAGAGCCTGCAGCGCTAGCCGTCGGTGTTGGTGGTGAGAGGTGGGGGGATCGTTGCCTCCCGGGTGCTCCAGCGAGCGATGGAGGACCGCTGGAACAATGGCGCGCAGACGCAGATCATCCACCTGTTCCGGACGTACATCGATGGCAAGAACGCCAAGTACGGTCTGGCGCGCCGCCAGGGTGGCGGGGGATTCGCTTTCCAGGGCTTCAACGTGCCGAAGGGCTCATGGGGAGGTCAGTTGCGAGACAAGTTCGATTCACTCGAGGGAGAACAACGGGCCGCGCTGTACAAGACCTTGGGCGGAACGCACACTCCGCACCGCAAGTTGTGGTTGCAGCAGACCAAGCGGGCGCGCGACGAGGGCTGGTATCAAACCATCCAGGGCGAGATCGCCGAGGCAAAACCGACTGCGACCGGCCTGATCGGGTTGCACATCACACAGAACAACGGTGGCTCCGGTCTCCTCGAGGCCAACGCCGTCATCGACTGCACCGGTCTGGAGGCCGATCTGAAAGAGCACCGCTTGCTTGCGGACCTGCTCGAGCATTCCGGCATCGGGCGCAACGTCCTCGGCCGGCTCGATGTGGAACGCACCTTCGAGTTGCGCAACGGACGCAGCGGCGACGGCAGGCTGTACGCATCCGGCGCCGCCACGATGGGGGCGTACTACGCGGGTGTCGATTCATTCCTGGGCTTGCAGTACGCGGCGCTCCGCATCCTCGACGACGTCACTGAGGCTGGGTTGGGTCCCCGCTTCGGTGCCGGGACGGCAGTGTCGCAATGGTGGAAGTGGTTCCGCCACAAGATCATCTGACGGACCGAGATCGGTCACCATTGACCGAGAACCGAGAACCGAGAACCGAGAACCGAGAACCGAGAACCGAGACCAGGAGGCGCATATGACACCGACATTTTGGGGGCGGATCCAGGCCCGCATCTTCCTCGTCCTCGTGATCGGCGTCCCGTGGACGCTGATCATCACCCCGTTCCTGCCGGCAAGCAGCACGGGATCCGAGCTCGGCCGGTTCGAGTTCGCCAAGAAGGTCTGCCCCGTCACCTTCACGGCGCTGGCGGTGGTGCTGGTGCTCGGGTGCGTCCTGTGGGAGCCGGTCTACCATGCCCTCCAACAAGTCCGCTGGGAGCGGGACTGGCCCACCATGTTCTTCCTGCTGCTGCTGGTCCCCGAGGCCGCGCTGGCATGGTTCGCCCTGCGGGCCCTCGAACCGAGCGGCGCAGAGAACACGACGTTCGGCACCTTCGCAGTGCACATCGCCACAGCGTGGGTGCTGATGTGGCTGTTCGTCGTCGGACCGATTCGGGTGATCTTCCCTCGTTTCCGGTTCCGAGGCGGGCGCATCTTCGGCGGATGGTGACACCCGCTCGACCAGTGCCGCCGCAGCGATTGTCGATCAGGTCGTCACCGGTGACGCCGCCGGCTCGGTCTCTGGCCGGGGGAGAAACCTGTCGATCAGTGGGCCGGTCATCGCCGTCGTCACGAGTGCCACGAGCACAGCCCCACCTGCAACTGAGGACTGATCACCCCAGCATGCAGAGCGACCAGGGCGACGACGAGAACCAGCAGGCCCCGACAGTTCATCAACACCCCGAGCACGTTGGACTCCGCCCAACTGAGGCCACCGAGGCGGCCGAACAGCAGACCCCCGATCCATTTCGTGGCAACGGCCACGACGAGGACGAGCGCCAGCCCGGGAAGCCAGGCCCAGCCGAGCTTGGTGAAGTCGGTCGCCAGCCCAGAGAGCCCGAGAAAGATCGGCAGCAGCACGATGATGACCACGTCGGAGAGGCGGCTGCGCAGTGAATCGATCACCACGGGCGAGCGCGGCATGATTGCACCTGCCACAAAGCCACCGACGATGACGTTGATGCCGATGCGGTCAGCGACGTATGCCGAAGCCAGGACCATGATGACGGTGGCGGCGAAGTGATCTCCGCTCAGTGCACCGCCGGTGTCGGCCGACGACAGCAACTTGGCCATCAGCGGTTTGACCACCATGGCCATCACCAACAACAAGATCGCGGTGCCGACGAGGCGCTTGATGTGGGTCGACGCAGGGGCATCGTTGGCGACGCCGCGAGCGAGGCCGACAGCCAAGAACATCAGGACGGTCACGACCGCGGCTGCGGCGATGCCGATCGCGCCGAGGGCGGTGTGAACGAGACCCTTCTCCTGCAGCATGCGGGCAGCAACCGGGAAGGCCGTGACAGCGAGGATCGCTCCCAACATCAAGATGAATCCGCTCCGTGCCGCCAGGACGCCATCGGCGTCGACGCCAGCGAAGCGCTTCGTGTGGAGCACAGGGCCGATCGCATACGCCGACGCGATGGGCAGTGCGACGACCCCGACCCCGACGAGCAGGATGCCCTTGACCCGTCCCTTGAGCGCATTCAGGTCGAGCTCGAGGCCGACGAGGAACATGAACAGAGCGAGCGCCAGCGATCCCAGGAGGCTGAGACCGATCCGGGCGTCAGCAGGGAACAAGCAGGAGGTGATGCTCGGAAGCGTCCCGGCCGGCCGCGCTCGGGCGAGCAGGCCAAGATGTCCGGAGCGCCTCCCCACGTAAAGACCTTCGGTCCGAGCAACGATGGACCGAGCAGCACCCCGGCCACGATCTCGCCCACCACTCTCGGCTGGCCCAACTTCAGCGCCAACCGGCCGACGAGGCGCGCGACAACCAAGATGATCGCCACATCCAAGAGGATGAAGGCGATCCGATGGTCGGCGGGTAGCGGGACGACTTTGATCTCCTGCGGCCAGATGGTCTTCGACCCCTCCCGAGCATCGGTCCCCAATGCCGGCTGCTCCCGTGGTCATCATCGCATACCCCGAACACGCATCGCGCCACACGCAGGTGCCAGGCAACATCCCGTCCAGCTACATCACGCCACGTGCTCGCTCCACCACTTCCGGGGCAGGTCGGTAACGTGGCGCCGTGACCTCTTTGTCCGCCAGCCCGCCCATCGAAGCCGCCGGTCAGCCGGTCGGCCGCCGGACCCTGCACCTCGTCGACCACGCCCGCGAGGGTCGCGCCGTGACGGTGGACATCTGGTATCCGGCGCACGGCGAGGGCGACGGTGCGGTGCCCAGCCACTACGAACCCATCCCTGGCATCTCCTTTGCCGCAGCGAATGCGCTCGAGCGCGCCGCGGTGGCGCCCGGGCGGTACCCGCTGATCGTGCTGTCGCACGGCCGTACGGGCATGCGGTTCGCGTACGCGATGTTGAGCGAGGCGCTCGCCGCCCGTGGAGCCGTGGTCGTTGCGCCCGACCATGCCGGCGACGCGATGGCCGACTGGCTGGGCGGCACGTTCGTGGACGACCGCACGAACGAGGTCAACCGGGTCGGGGATGCCCGGTTCCTGCTCGACACGCTGCTCGGCGATCCGCATGCGCACGACACCACAGTGGCCGCCGAGTTGGCTCCCCTGACCGCAGTCATCGACCCTGAGCGCATCGCTGCGATCGGCCACTCCTACGGCGCGTATACGGCTCTCGCCACCGCTGCCGGCGTGCGCGGGGTGCCCCCGGAGCACCGCCTCGGTGCCGTGGTGGGCCTGCAGCCGTACACCCGCTCGATGAGCGACGCGGCGCTGGCGCGCATCACCACGCCGACGCTGCTGGTGCTCAGCGAGTTCGACTCTACCGCACCCATCAGCACCGACGGAGATCGGCCCTGGGCGCTGATCAAGGGTGGCCCGGTGTGGCGGCTCGATCTGCTCGGCGGCGCCCACCATGCGTCCAGCGACATGGGGCTCTATCTCGAGCTCGCCGGGCGCATCCCGAACCTGCCCCCGATGGTCGCGGCCTACGTGGCGATGATGACGCCGGACATGGTCGGCCAGCACCTGCGCCCGTGGCGTGAGGGCCTGGCGGTTCAGCTGGAGGCGATCTGGGCCTTTCTCGACCGAACCTTGGACATCGATGACGTCCGTGGTGAGGCCGAGGTCGAACGGCTGGCGGCACTGCCCGGCGTGATCCTGCAACGCCGCTGAATCAGGCCTGCGAATCAGACCTGCCGAATCAACAGAGCACGTTCTTCGGGGGCACCACGCCCTTGTCGTTGTCGGTGGCCTGCACGGTGGATGCAGTCGGATCCGGGGTGGCGACGGAGGTCGTGGGGCCGGGCACGGTGGTCGGCACGGGGCCACCACTCGGCACTGCCGTTGTGGAGGTCGCCGAGGCAATGCCGTCCACCACCACTCCGGTGGTGTCCTGGATGGGCGCGCCCACCAATGGCGCCTTGCCGCGGAACACTGCCAGCACGGCTTTCATGTTTCCCCCGCCGAGGCGGGGGATGAGCACGTCGTTGCCGCTGCGGACGTCGCGCTTGACCTCGATCTGGTACGAGTGCAGCGCTGTCGGGTCCACGTTCTGAATGATGCCGGCGAATTCCAGCATCCGTTGCGGGGTGAGGTTGCTGTCGGTGACCAGGTACTGCTGGGCGGTGCTGATCAGTCCACGAGCCACCGACGGCGTGTACACGCCGGTGCTCAACGCCTTGGCGATGACCCGGCGCAGGAAGTCCTGCTGGCGGGAGATGCGGCTGAGGTCGGACAGCGGGTCCTCGGTCCAGCTGTCGCCGGCTTGGTCATAGGTCTCGTAGTGGCGCGACCGGACGTATGCGAGCGCGGCGTCACCGGACAGGTTGGCGCATCCGGGCTGGGCGATGTACAAGCCGGTGTGGGTGTCGCGGGTGGCGAACGCGAACGGCACCGGCACACCGCCGACGGCATCCACCAATGTCTTGAAGGCGCAGAAGTCCACCTGGATGAAGTGGTCGATGCCGATGCCGAAGTTCTGGTAGAGCGTGGCCACCAGCGTGGACGGGTCGTTCTTCACGTACGCCGAGTTGATCCTGTTCTCGCCGTCCCGGCCGGCAATGGTGACCCACAGGTCGCGAGGGAACGAGAGCACGGCGGCCTGGTTGGTGGCCGGGTCCACGCGCATCACCATGATCGTGTCGCTGCGCTCGCCGAGCGACGTTCTATCGCCGAAGGCTGCCGCGTATGGAGAGTCCTTATCGACGCAGGAGTTGTTGTCCGCGCCGGTGATGAGAAAGTTCCTGGCCTGCGGGTCGGCTGGGGGGAAGGTCTCCGTCGGGCCCAGCTCGGCCTGGGCGGCATCGGCCAGGTTGGCCACGAGCTCCACCTTCTGCTGGCTGCCCACCAGTCGTTGGCCCATCACCAGCGCCGTCGCACCCGCGAAGCAGCCTGCGATCAGCAGACAGTTCACCACCAGCACCAGCCGTTGAGCCGGGGAATGTCGCCTGTGCGGGCGAGGCGTGTTCGACATGCCTGCGCGACGCTACCGGGCGGGCTCGGCGATGTCCGGGCATCGCCCGCACAGGCGCCCGCCGGACATGCCCTGCCACGTCGCGCCACGTCGCGTCCTGTCGCGTCACGTCACGGGCAGGTCTTGTCCTTCGGCGGGTAGATGCCCTTGACGATCTCCTCGGCGTTGCTGACCGGCAGCGTGGTCGTGGTGGCGGGAGTCGTCGTGGTGGTGGTCGTCGAGGGCGGCCGGGAGGTGCTGGGGGCGCCCGGCACGGTGGAACCGGTGGTGGGGCCAACGGTGTCCGACGTCGTCACGGTGGGCGCCGTGGTGGTGGTGCGCGGCACGCTGGTGGTGGTGGACTCGAAGACCTGGTCCGGGGCCGTCGCCAGCTGAGCCTGGCCCTTGAAGATGCTCAGGATGGCCTTCATGTTGGAGCCGTTGAGGCGGGGCTCGATGACCGCGGCACCGCCAATGACCTGACCGACACCTTCGATCTGGTACGTCTGGATGCTCTGCGGGTCGAGATTCTTGAGCACGCCGGCGAACTCGAGTTGCTTGTCGATGGTGAGGTCCGGGTCGGTGACCACGTACTTGGTGGCGACGTCGATCAGGCTGCGGGCCAGGCTGAGGTCGTAGCCCATGGACAGCACCTTGGCCACGGCCCGGCGCAGGAAGTCCTGCTGGCGGGTGATGCGGCCGTAGTCGCTGGCCGGATCCTCTTTGAACTTGCCGGTGTTCGGGTCGAGGTACTGGTAATGCCGACTGCGTACGTAGGCAAGTGCGGCGTCGCCGTTGAACGTGTAGCAGCCCTCGGCCACCGGCACATCGAGTCCGGTGTGGGTGTCGCGGGCCGGGTACGTGAAGTACACCGCCACCCCGCCCACCGCGTCGACCAAACTCTTGAACGCGCAGAAGTCGATCTGGATGTAATGGTTGATCGGGATCCCGAAGTTGATGTAGATCGTGTTGATCAGCTTCTGGGGTTCGTTCAGCCGGTAGGCGCTGTTGATCCGGCTCTTGCCGTTGGTGCCGTCGATCTTCACCCACAGGTCGCGCGGGAACGACAGCACAGCGGCGCGTCCGGTGCCGGGGTCCACGCGCATGATCATGATGGTGTCGCTGCGCTCACCGAGGGTGTCGCGGTTCGGGACGGGGTTGGCGCTGTTGACGTCGCTGCAGGCGTTGTTGTCGGAGCCGGTGATGAGGAAGTTCTGGGCGGTTGGATCGGCGTCGGGAAAGGCCTCGGTGGTGGTGGGGCCGCCGTCGGTGGACACCGTCCCGTCCACGACCGAGTCGCCGGTGCTGTCCGAGCCGGGGGTCACGATGGACGCCGACGTCTGCTGAGAGCTGGGTGGCGCCTCAATCGCGCTCGTCTTCTTCGTGTTCGTCAGCACGCGCTGGCCGACCACCAGCAGGCCCGCACCGACGAAGCACGCGAGTGCGACCAGCGAGTTCAGAACGAGGATGGCGATGTGCGCCGGACGGTGCCGCTCGCCCCGCTTCAACGGCGCGGGCTTCGGTGTCGTCTGATGCTCCGCTTCGCCCATGAAGAGCCAACTCTAGCTGCGGTTCTGGAGGCTGTTCCCATCGCCTCGGGTCGCACCGCTAGCGTTGCCGAGCATGCACCGACCTCGCGCCAATCCGTTGTGGGT
>JAYTSB010000397.1:0-8434 GCA_043745825.1 Actinomycetota bacterium
AATGGTGGCAACCGCGTCGCCGCACGTCGCAGGCCGATGAGCACGCCGGAGGAGATCAAGCTCGCCAGCAACTACCTGCGCGGCGAGCTGGAGACCGAGCTCACCAACGGCACCTCGGAATTCGGTCACGACAGCATCGTGCTGCTGAAGTTCCACGGCATCTACCAGCAGGACGACCGCGACGTGCGCCGGGCTCGGACGGCGAAGCGGCTGCCGTTGGACTACAGCTGCATGGTGCGTGCCGCGGTGCCGGGCGGCGTGATCACGCCCACCCAGTGGCTCGCGCTAGATCAGGTGAGCACCGTCGCCGACGGCACGATGCGCCTCACCACCCGGCAGGGCGTGCAGTTCCACGTCGTCGTGAAAGAAGACCTTCGCCGGCTCGTGCACGACATCAACGCCTCGCTGCTGTCAACCCTTGCGGCGTGCGGCGACGTCGTCCGCAACGTGATGGCCAACCCGTTCCCGGACGAGCGTCAGGCCATCATCCAGGCGGTGGTGCAGCAGCTCGTCCAGCGGTTCCGGCCCCAGACCACGAGCTATTGGGAGATCTGGGTCGACGGCGACAAGGCCGTCACCGCTGAACCCGTCACCGCTGAACCCGGTGCAGCTGAATCCGCCGTATCCGGTGGCCCCGTGGAGCCGGTGTACGGCGAGACCTACCTGCCGCGCAAGTTCAAGATCGGCGTTGCCTGGCCGGGCGACAACAGCATCGACGTCTACACCCAGGACGTCGGCATCGTGCCCACGCTCAGCAACGGCACCTCGGGCGATCTCACCGGGTTCATCGTGTACGCGGGCGGTGGCCTCGGCATGAGCCACGCTCGCGAGGATGACACGTACCCACGGCTCGGCAGCGAGCTCGGGTGGGTTCAGCCGCATGAACTGATCGATGTGGTGGAGGCCGTGGTCACCACCCAGCGCGACCATGGCAACCGTGCTGACCGTCATCGGGCGCGTCTGAAGTACCTGATCGACGAGCGGGGTGTGGAGTGGCTGCAGGGCGAGGTCGAGGCTCGCAGCGGCGCAACGCTGCAGCCCGCCCCTGCGCTGATTCCCTGGGCGCCGGCCGAGTACCACGAGTGGCTGCCGTCGGGGGAGACCTTCACGTACGGCCTGCCCGTGCCGTCGGGGCGCGTCGCCGACCGCGAGGGCACCGCACTTCGTACCGCGTTGCGCGAGCTGGCCGAAAGCGGCCTCGTCGGCCTGTTCATCGTCACGCCCCGCCAGGACTTGTTGCTCAGCGGTGTCCAGTCAGGCGACCGCAGCAGGGTGGAGGCGGTGCTGCGTGGTCACGGCGTGCCGTTGGCCGACGACGTCACTCCGCTGGCCCGGCTCTCCATTGCGTGCCCGGCGCTGCCGACGTGCGGCCAGGCATTGGGCGAGGCCGAGCGCGTGCTGCCGCAGTTCGTGGACGCGCTGGACAAATCGCTCGCCGGGGCCGGCGCTACCGGTGCCGCGATCCGGATGAACATGACGGGTTGCCCCAACGGCTGCTCCCGTCCGTACACCGCAGAGATCGGCATCGTCGGACGCACCAAGACCAACTACGACGTGTACGTCGGTGGCTCCATCGGCGGCGAGCGTCTCGCCGAGCGGCTGCGCGCCGACGTCGCCCTCGCCGACATCCCCGCGCTGCTGTCGCCGGTGTTCGCCGGCTACGCCATGGAGGCCGCGCCGGGCGAGAGCTTCGGCGACTACTGCCACCGGATCGGCACCGCTGAGCTGGTCACCGTGCTACCCGCTCCCACCGTGCGTCGTCGTCGCTCCGCGGAGGCTGTTGCGGAGGCCCCCGTCGAGGCTGCAGCGGAATGAGCGCACACAGCGCACCCAGCGCGCACATCGCGCTCGTCGGCGCGGGGCCGGGTGATCCGGAGCTGCTCACCGTGCGCGCCGCGCGTCTGCTCGGTGAGGCCGATGTCGTGGTGTACGACGCGCTCGTGAGCCCCGAGGTGCTCGCGCTCGCGTCACCCCTCGCCGAACTGATCGACGTCGGCAAGCGCCCGGGCCGCGGCGTGCCCCAAGACCTTACCAACGACCTGCTCGTGCAGCTCGCCCGAGATGGCAAGCGAATCGTGCGCCTGAAGGGCGGCGATCCGTTCGTGTTCGGCCGTGGAGGCGAGGAGGCCGTCGTGCTGGCCGATGCCGGCTTCGCCTGCGAGATCGTGCCGGGCATCACCTCCGCGATTGCGGCACCGGCGGCGGCCGGCATCCCCGTCACCTACCGCGGCTTGGCGGCCTCGTTCACCGTGGTGACCGGGCATCGCCAGCGTGGTGAGGACCCCGTGAACTGGGCCGCACTGGCCCAGTCGGCCAGCACCCTGGTGGTGCTGATGGGCGTGGCCGAGCGCGGCGTGATCGCCGGCGCGCTGATGGAGGGTGGCCTGGCGGGCAGCACGCCGGTGGCGGCCATCGAGCGGGCATCGACTCCGCAGCAGATGGTGGTGCGCTGTCGTCTGGACGAATTGGCCGAGGCCACCGTCCGGTCGCCGGCCACGCTGGTGATCGGTGCTGTCGCAGCGTTAAACGTGACCGACGTGTCGTCGGTCGCGGCATACGCTGTCGACCGATGCTGAACCTGTACGACACCGCGACACGAACTGTCCGCCCGCTCGCCATGCGCGATCCCGGCACCGTCAGTCTGTACGTCTGCGGGCCGACGGTCTACGGCCCACCGCACATCGGCCACGGCCGCTCCACGCTGATGTACGACATCCTCCGGCGGTACCTGTCGTCCACCGGCTTGAGGGTGCGGCACGTGTCCAACGTGACCGACATCGAGGACAAGATCATCGATCGTGCCCGGCGCGAGGGCCGGCCGTGGCAGGAGATCACCGCCGAGAACGAGGCGCTGTGGTGGCAGGCGATGGATGCCATGGGCGTGCTGCGCCCCACGGACACGCCCCACGCCACCGACTACGTCGACGGCATGGTGGAGATGATCGGCCAGCTGATCCAGCGCGACGCCGCGTACATCACCGATGACGGCATCTACATGGCGGTCACGTCGGTGCAGGACTATGGCCTGCTCGCCCATCAGCGGCTGGAGGACATGCTCAGCGGTGGTGGTGACCGTGAGGTGTTCGGCGCCGAGAACAAGCGCGACGCTGCGGATTTCGCGCTGTGGAAGTTCACGAAGACCAAGCAAGCCGCGCCCGGCGAACCGAGCTGGCCGTCGCCGTGGGGCGACGGGCGACCCGGCTGGCACAGCGAGTGCGTGGTGATGAGCCTCGCGCTGCTCGGCGAGCACTTTGATCTGCACACCGGCGGACAGGACCTGAAGTTCCCTCATCACGAGAACGAGCGCGCTCAGGCGGTTGCGCTGGGCAAGGGCTTCGCCAACCACTGGATGCACCACGCGTTCGTTGTCGACGCCGAGGGCGAGAAGATGTCCAAGAGCCTCGGCAACTTCACCACCCTGCTGGATCTCGTCGACACCATGGACCCGCGGAGCTACCGGTTGCTGCTCCTGCAGAGCCACTATCGCTCGCCGGTCAGCGTGAACACCGAGACCGTCGGTGCTGCCGAGCGGGCCCTCGCCGGGCTCGACACGTTCGCCCGCCGCGCCCACGTCGCCGGCGTTGCATCGGTCGGCGCCGATCCGCAGCTCGTGGCCGCGTTCCGCGAGCGGATGGACGACGACCTGGACACCGCCAAGGCAATGGCCATCGTGTTCGACGCGGCCCGCCGCGGGAACGCGGCCATCGATTCCGGCGACCTGCAGCTTGCCGCCACGCTCGCCGCCACGGTGCACGAGCTCGGCGCGGCGGTGGGCTTGGTGCTGAAGGTGGCCGACGACATTCCCGCAGACATCGTGGCCAAGGCAGGCGCGCTGGACGCCGCCCGGGCCGCCAAGGACTTCGGCGCAGCCGATGCGTTGCGCGCCGAGCTGCAGGCCGACGGCTGGCAGGTGGAGACCACCAAGGCCGGCACCACGGTGCGCCGCTGAGCCCGCCGCCACCGCTGGTCACCCACCCTGTCGCACCGCCCGGTCGCACCACCCCGCACAGCCACCGGCAGGTGCCCGACGAATCCCCCACGATGTTGGGATTGGCCCGCCGGAGATGGCACGCTTGAACGTCGTGTCGAACCCTGATCCTGCAACTCGCACCCCGCTACCGCGCGGGTTCTGGATCATCTGGACCACGGTCGCGTTGGATCTCGTGGGGTTCGGCATCGTCGCCCCGATCCTGGGCGTCTACGCGGAGCGCTTCGGCGCGAACGCATTCACCGTCGGCCTCCTGTTCGCCTCGTTCTCGCTGGCCCAGTTCATCTGCGCCCCGATCCTCGGACGGCTGAGCGATCGTGTCGGCCGCAAGCCGATCATCCTGATGTCGTTGTTCGGCACGGCGCTGGCCAGCTTCATCACCGGCGCCGCCGGAGTACTGTGGCTGCTGTTCCTCGGGCGCATCATCGACGGCGCCTCCGGCTCAAGCGTGTCCGTCGCCCAGGCGTCGGTTGCCGATGTCGTGCCAGGCAAGGACCACGCCCGCGCGTTCGGCCTGCTCGGCGCAGCGTTCGGTGTGGGCTTCGTGCTTGGCCCGGCCCTCGGCGCGTTGTCGGCCCTGCGCGGCCCGCACCTGCCGTTCTACGTCGCCGGAACCGTGGCGTTGATCAACGGCATCGTGGCCATCTTCCGACTCCCCGAGACCCATCATGAGCGCCGCGAGAAGCACGTTCAGCAGCAGTCCGTGCACTCCAGGGAACTGTGGCGGCTCGTCATCGTTGCGTTCATTGCGATCGCCGCGTTCAGCGGGTTCGAGGCCACGTTCGCGCTGCTGGCCAAGTCGCGGTTCGATCTCGACGAGGCCGGCATCGCCGTGGTCTTCGTCTGCATCGGCGTGCTGCTGGTGTTGGTGCAGGCTGGTGTGGTGCGTCCGGTCGGCGCTCGCGTCGGCGTGCGCGGCTCGGTTTCGGTGGGTCTGGCCTTCAACGCGGTTGGCCTCGCGGTGCTGGCGTTCGCCCGCAACTGGGCGGTGCTGGTAGCCGCTCTGTTGCTGTTGACCGTCGGACAGGGCCTGACTGCGCCAAACTTCACGGCGATGGTCAGCAGCGGCGTGTCCCCTCAGCAGCGTGGTGAAGCCCTCGGCTTCCAGCAGAGTGCCAGTGCGCTCGCCCGCGTCGGAGGGCCTGCGCTCGCCGGGTTCTTGTTCCATCGGGTCGGCATCCCGGCGCCGTACCTCGTGGCCGCAGCGCTGTGCGGGTTGGGGTTGGCGACCTTGAGTTGGGAGCGTCGTCCCGCGTGACGCTCTCGGTCGATGCCCCGGCTGATCCGCCGGCGCTTCGGCGCCTGGCTGCGCTCGAAGAGCGCTGGGCCGGAGGCAGGTCGGAAACGCCCTCCCGCCGCAACGACATGCTCCGTCCGACAGGCGGGATCCGCACGATGGGCTACCAGCCCGGGCTCGACGGCCTGCGCGCGATCAGCGTGGTGGCGGTGGTGTTGTTCCACGCCGGCTTCAGCTGGATGCATGGCGGCTTCTTCGGGGTGGAGGTGTTCTTCGTCGTCTCCGGCTACCTGATCACCTCGCTGCTGCTCGACGAGCGCGAGAAGCAACAGCGCATCAGCCTCGAGCAGTTCTGGATGCGGCGGGCCCGGCGGTTGTTGCCCGCGCTGGGCGCGATGCTCGCTTCCGTTGCGGTGTGGGTCGCATTGTTCGGTTCTGCCGAGCAGCAGTCGACGTTGAAGCGCGACCTGCCGTGGTCGTTGTTCTACGTCGGCAACTGGGGCCAGATCCTCGGCAGCACGCCCTACTTCTCAGCGGCCGATCCGCCGCTCCTGCGCCACCTCTGGTCGCTCGCGGTGGAGGAGCAGTGGTACCTCGTGTGGCCGCTGGTGTTCGTGGGGGCGATGACCGTCGGTGCCGGGCGCCTGCGCAGCCGCGGTGTCGCCTTCATCGGTACCGCGTTCGCGGTGATGCTGGCCACAGCGCTGCTGCACGGCCACGTCTCCGACAACGCCCTCTACCTCAGCACCATCACCCGGTCCAGCGGCCTGCTCCTGGGCGCCGGTTGCGCGTTCGTGTGGCGGCCGTGGCGTTCGATCACGCCGTCGCAGTACCGGGGTCGTCGCCTCGACCCCATCGGTGCCGGCGCACTGACGTTGCTGGTCTGCATCATGAGCGTGGCCTCGCTGCAGGCCGGCTACGTATACCTGTGGTTGCTGCCGGTCGTCTCAGTCCTGGCGATGGTCGTGGTTGCGGTCGTGGTGTATCCGGCCGCGCACGGCATGCGAGCCGTCCTCGCCTGGCGCCCGCTGGTGGAGATCGGCCGGCGTTCGTACGGCATCTACCTGTGGCACTGGCCCATCTTCGTGATCGGCCACGTGTACCACTCCGGCAGCTGGCCGAAGTTCATCGCCGGGATCGCGACCACTGCGGTCATCTCCGAGGCGTGCTACCGCTACATCGAGACACCGGTTCGCAAAGTCGTCATCGGCAAGTGGCTGCATGAACAGCGCCAGGCGATGGGCCAGGATCGCGTCCGCCGGGTTCGCATCACCTCGGCCATCGGCGCTGGCGTGGCCACGCTGGTGATCGGCCTGTTCGCGTTCTACGTCGGCGTTCGGCACTTCGACGCTGCAGTCGGGGGCGCCGGTGCGGTGTTCTCGATCGATCCCGCCACGGGTCAGGCCAGTGCCGCCAACGGGGCGACAGCACTCGCGACAGCCGCGCTGCCCCGGCGCGTCGTGGTGGTGGGCGACTCGCAGGCGCACTCATTGGCCATCAACCTGCCCGACGGCATCGGCAGCACGTTCGCGATCACCGACGGTGCCGTGGAGGGTTGCGGTGTCTACGACACAGGCGCGGTGATCTCGAAGCGTTCCGGCTTCACTCGCTCGTTCGGCGACTGTGTGGGCTGGGCCGCGAAGTGGGGCTCGGCCGCTGCCTCTGACGAGGCCCAGGTCGCCCTCGTCGTGCTCGGCGCGTGGGACGTGTTCGACATGCAGCTGGCCGACCGGGTGTTGAGGTTCGGGACCGCGGAGGCCGACGCGTACTACCTCGCTCACCTGCAGGAGGGCATCGACGCCCTGAAGGCAGCCGGCTCACAGGTGGCCCTGCTGGAGGTGGCGTGCATGCGCCCCACGGACGTCAAGGGTGCGGGCATTCCAGCACTGCCCGAGCGCGGCGACGACACACGCACTGCGCACATCAACCAGTTGCTGCGCCAGGCTGCAGCGGCGGACCCGGCCAACGTCACGTTCGTAGCCGGCCCGACGCAGTGGTGCAACGACGAGTCCATCAGCACGAACCTCGGCTACCGCTGGGACGGCGTCCACGTCTACAAGCCGGGCGCGAATCTGATCTACGAGACCATCGCTCCCGCGTTGCTGCGGATTCCGGTGCCGACTGGCTGAGCCCCCCATCTGCTCGATTGAGCTCGTGGCGCTTCAGTCGCTGTTGTCAGCGGTGCAGGCCTTTGCGTTGCAGACGTCGATGAGTGTGTCGTCGAACAAGAACGCGGCCTTCTGGGTGCGCACGTCCACGTCGTAGCGGGGGTCCTCGTGCGGGTCGCGGCCGGTGCTCGGCGGCACACCCTCCAGCGGGATCGGATCGCTGCCGCTGTCCCACACGACGATGCCCGACCCCGTGCTCGGGTAGGTGGTTGCCTCCAGGCCCCAGCCCGGCTCCACCTCTGCGCTGCGGTCGTCGGCGGTGACGGGGCGATGGATCGTGACGCCCATTGTTCGCGCCGCGACCATTGCTGCCAGTTCGCTCACCTGCCAGTCGCCGAAGGCCACGTCGAGCAGGATCGGCTTCGCGCTCGTGCCCGCGTACGGGTTCGCGGTGACATGCTGCGCATAGCCGCCACCCTCGCCCCGGTCCCACAGCATCTGCAGCAGGTTGATGTCCATCATCCGGTCGAGTTCGTTCGGGTAGGCCGGCTTGAACACCGCCTCGTACTTGGCGAAGTCCACGCTGCGCGGCAGCAGCAGGCTGTAGTTGATGCCGGGCACGCCGACCACCGCGCGCTCGATGTCGGGTGACACTGCGGCGAGCATGATGCCCATGATGCCGCCCTGGCTGTTGCCGTCGTAGTCGAGGTGCCGGGTGTCGATCATCGATGTCCCATCGGCCCGGGTGAACTGCGCCAGGCTGGAGAGCCCGCCCGAACGGGTCATCAACCGGCCGAGGAAGATCTGATTCAGCACGCCCTGCTGCAAGCGATCGGCCACGGTGGGGAAGTTGCTGATCTCACCCAGTGTCGCCGCCGCGTTGGCGATGTCGTCCTCGCTCATGCCCGCCCACTTGGTGGCGCAGAACACCACGTTGTGCTCGTTCGCGAACGCACGCACGTTGCCGGCATCGATCTCGTGGTTGTCACCGAGCAGGCCGTGCCCGTACTGCACGAGGTGGGCCGGCTCGTTGACGAACGCGGTGTAGTTGGAGATGTTGCAGACGAATCCAACCTGCACGGTGCCGTTCTGCGCGGGAAG
>JAYTSB010000398.1:0-1743 GCA_043745825.1 Actinomycetota bacterium
CTCTCTCGCTGGCCGCGGTTGAGCCCGCGCCACATCGCGCCACATCGCGGTACCTTGCTCACCGATGGACGAGTCGTTCTCCCCCGTGATGCAGCTGGACGCGCTTGCGTTCCACACCCGGCTGACGGGCGAGCTGCCCGCCGACCCGGACACCTCCAACCGCCGGCGCCAGGTGCAAGGTGCCGCATTCAGTCGCGTCGCACCCACTGCGGTGGCGGACCCGCAAACGCTTGCGTGGTCGCCCGAGGTGGCTGCGCTGTTGGGCCTCGACCCCGCGGTGTGCGCGAGCGACGACTTCGCCAGGGTCTTCGGCGGGAACCGGGTGCCACTGGGTGCCGATCCCTTTGCGGCGTGTTACGGCGGCCACCAGTTCGGCAACTGGGCCGGCCAGCTCGGCGACGGACGCGCAATCGCCCTCGGTGAGGTGGTCGATGTGAACGGTGGTCATCAGACGCTGCAGTTGAAGGGGGCCGGACCCACGCCGTACTCGCGCACTGCCGACGGACGTGCGGTGCTGCGGTCGTCGCTGCGCGAGTTCCTGTGCAGTGAAGCGATGCACCACCTCGGCGTGCCCACCACGCGGGCGCTGTCGTTGATCGCCACCGGCGACGTCGTCGTGCGCGACATGCTCTACGACGGTCACCCCCGCGCCGAGCCCGGCGCTGTGGTCTGCCGGGTGGCGCCTTCGTTCACCCGCTTCGGCACGTTCCAGCTGCCCGCCTCGCGCGGCGATCTCGCGCTGCTGCGCACGCTCGTGGACTTCACCCTCCGCAACGACTTCCCCCTCCTGCGCGCCGAAGACTTCGCCACGTTCGAGGATCAGGTCGCAGCCTGGTTCACCGAGGTGTGCGAACGTACCGCTTCGCTTGCTGCGCACTGGATGCGCGTCGGGTTCGTGCACGGGGTGCTGAACACCGACAACATGTCCATCCTCGGCCTCACCATCGATTACGGCCCGTACGGCTGGCTGGAGAGCTTCGACCCGAACTGGACGCCGAACACCACCGATGCCGGGATGTTGCGGTACAAGTTCGGCACACAGCCCGAGGTCTGCCAGTGGAACCTGCTGCAGCTGGCCCGGGCCCTGGTGGCCCTGACCGAGCAACCCGAGCCTTTGCAGGCTGCTCTCGACACCTACCGCACCACCTACGACCGCCTGTTCGAGACCACGCTCGCGGCGCGGCTCGGCTTCGGCTCGTTGCGCGACGGTGACGAAGTCCTGTTCCAGGACCTGTTCAGCGTGCTCGGGGCCACGGAGACGGACTACGTGTTGTTCTTCCGCCTCCTGGCCGACGTGCCGACGGTCGTGGAGGCCACGGACGATGATTTGCTCGATCCGCTCGACGCGGCCTGGTACCGCCGCGCCGACCTCCAGGCTCCAGGCGAAGCGCGCGATGTCGTGCTGCGCTGGCTGCGCCGGTGGGGGGCGCGCGTTCGAGTTGGCGGTCTCACGGATCCAAAACGGCGGGCCGCCATGCACGCCCTGAACCCGCGTTACGTGCTGCGCAACTTCCTCGCCCAAGAAGCCATCGATACCGCCGAGCAGGGTGATCTGTCGCTCGTGCACGAGCTGCTCGATGTGCTGCGCACGCCCTATGTGGACCAGCCCGGCCGAGAACGCTTCGCCACTCGCCGCCCGGACTGGGCCCGCGACCGAGTCGGCTGCTCCATGCTGTCCTGCAGTTCCTGACCGCTCGCAACCCGTCCCGCGCTCCCCCGACGCCGGCCCGCGCTTCCCCGACG
>JAYTSB010000399.1:0-6317 GCA_043745825.1 Actinomycetota bacterium
TGACTTCTCGATCGTCGATGGTCTGCACCGGATGCGCGCCGAGCAGCTCGATCGGGTGGCTGCGGATACGATCCTTGTGTTCGACACCCACTGGTATACGACCTTCGAGCACATCGTGACCGGGCATGATCGGCGCATCGGCCACTACACCAGCGACGAGCTGCCTCGCGGTAACCCCGCCATGCCGTATGACCTTCCAGGTGACCCGGAGCTTGCCCAGGCGATCGCTGCTGCTGCGGCAAATCGGGACGACACGTGGGTACACGCAACGAGTGACCCATACATCGGCATCCACTACCCAACGGTGTACCTGACGCCGTACCTCCAGCGCGACGAGCGATGGATCAGCGCCGGCATCTGCCAGACCGCTACCCCCGCTGACTTCCTGCTGTTCGGTCAGCTCGTCGCCGAAGCGGTTGCCGGGCTCGATCGGCGGGTGGTTCTGCTCGCGAGCGGTGGTCTGTCGCACCGATTCTGGCCGCTTCGTGAGTTGCGCAACCACGAGGCTGCAGGTCTGGAGCACATCATCTCGCCGCAGGCCTGCGCCGCTGACCAGAAGCTGATCGAGTTGTTGGAGGCGGGGGACCACGCTGGCGTCCTCGCCGGCTATGACGATTACCGGCGTTTCTCGCCCGAGGGCATGTTCGCCCACTACCTGATGATGGTCGGTGCCCTGGGTGGCGCCGAATGCACGGCGAAGGGCACCCGCTACAGCGAATACGAAGCCGCTGCCGGGACAGGCCAAGTGCACATCTGGTTCGATACGACCGGCAACACCAAGCACGGAGGAAACTGACATGCGGCTAGCGAATTTTGGGGGACGGGCGTCGATCATCGTCGATGAGCGGGTGATCGATGTCGAAAAGGCGAGCGGGGGATCGCTGGGAAATGATCCGATGCTGCTGTCGGACCTCGCCAATCACGCAGCGCTGCAGCAGATCGTCGCATCCGTCGACGCCTCGACCTGGCCCCAACTCCAGGCCGAGCAGCTGGGTGCTCCGGTGCCGCGTCCGCCGAAGGGCTTCGGCGTTGCGTTGAACTACCGCCAGCATGCGCTCGAGAGTGGTCGTGACCTGCCCACCGAACCGCATCTGTTCGGCAAGACGGAGAACTGCGTGTGTGGTCCGTACGACGACATCGTGGTTCCGCTCGGGCGGTCCGAGGTCGACTACGAGGCCGAGCTCGTCGTCGTCTTCGGACGCACGTGCAAAGCGGCATCGGCCGAGGACGCCTGGTCGTACATCGCCGGCGTCACGTGCGGTCAGGACATCTCCGACCGCGGTGAGCAGTTCCGTCCGCCGGTCAAGCAGTTCACGATCGCCAAGACCTACGACACGTTCGGTCCGATCGGACCGTATCTCGTGACGCTGGACGAACTCACGAATCGAGACGGCCTCGAACTCGAGGGTCGCCTGAACGGACAGATGATGCAGCACTCGAACACCAGCGATCTGATCTTCGACGTGCCCGAGCTCGTGCGCTGGCTGAGCCGGTTCATCACCTTCCAACCCGGTGACCTGATCTGGACGGGCACGCCCGGTGGAGTCGGGGAGGCACAGAAGCCTCCTCGGTTCTTGGTCGCCGGAGATGTCCTCGAGACCGAAATCGAGGGCATCGGCACAATGCGCAACCCCGTGGTCGAGCGATGAGAGTTGTCGCTGGTGGTGACAAGTCCGTGACCTACGGCGGACGCTTCACCGGCACCGTCGAGCTGGAGATGCTCAACGCCACACCGACCGATGACGAGCCAGATACTGCGCTCGTTCACTTCCGCAACGGTGCGGTCACGTTCTGGCACTCGCACCCAGGCGGCCAGCAGCTCTTCGTGGTCAGCGGTCAAGCCCGTGTCGGTACCGAGGCTGACGGCGGTGTTGCGCTCGATGTCGGCACGTTGGTGGTCTGCCCAGCGGGCGAGCGCCATTGGCACGGTGCGGTACCAGGAGCTGACACAACGCTGCTGGCTGTCACGTGGGGTACGACGGTCTGGGAGAACGCGGCGCCGGAGTGAAGATGCGGCCGTTCGATGTCGCCGTTGTCGGCTTCGGTCCGACCGGTGCCGTGCTCGCCAACCTGTGTGGCCTGTACGGGATGCGTGTCGTCGTGTTCGAACGCTCGACGGAGCCGTACCCGCAGCCGCGGGCGTGCCATCTCGATGCCGAGATTGCGCGGGTGCTTGCGCAATGTGGTTTCGGTGATGCCCTCGGCGACCTGCTGACCGTGTCAGCTGGCATGGAGTACGTGGATGCCACAGGGCATCGTCTGTTCTCGTTCGAGGGTTTCGAACGGTCGGCTCTGCTCGGGTGGCAGGAGGACTACGTGTTCGTGCAACCGCAATTGGACGCAGTGATTCGCGCGGGTGTCGGCCGCTTCCCGGCGGTCGAGGTCCACCTCGGCGAGGAGGCGCCGCCGTTGGAGGACTTGCTGAACCTCGCCGACTGGGTCGTCGGCTGTGACGGAGCGTCGAGCGGGATCCGCCGCCAGCTCGAGGTGCCGCTGGTGGACCTCGGATACGACCAGCAGTGGCTGGTGGTGGATCTGCGCGTTCGCCCCGGTGCGGACCTACGCCTGCCGGACATCATCCAGCAGGTGTGCGATGTGCAACGACCCACCACCTTCGTGCCCTCGCATGCCTGGCATCGCCGGTGGGAGTTCCAGCTCGCACCGGGGGAGGAGCCAGACCCGTGGGCTCTGCTGCGTCCGTGGGGGGTGACGCCGGCTCATGGCGATCTGGTGCGGGCGGTGCCGTACCGGTTTCACGCGCTCGTTGCTGCGCGTTGGTCCGGCGGTCCGGGCGGTCGGGTCCTGATCGCGGGTGACGCTGCGCACCAGATGCCTCCCTTCATGGGCCAGGGGATGTGCTCGGGGATACGCGATGCAGCCAACGTGGCGTGGAAGCTCGCCGCACATGCTCGTGGTGAGGTGGTGACAGCGGTGGAAACCTACGAAGGCGAAAGGCGTCCACACGTGGAGGCCGTCACCCGATTGTCGGTCGAAGCAGGTCGCTTGCTGGACGACATCTCTGCCGAACTCGCAGCCGGGCGGCCACCGGTACTGCCCACGCCCGACGCACCGGATCCGACTCGGTGGTCACGGCTGCCAGGTCTGGACCTCGGTGGTGAGTTCCCGGTTGGGCATCAGGTGCCGGGGCCGCCCGGACTGGATGATCAGCTGGGACTGGAGTGGGCATGGGTCGCTGCTCAGCCTGAGTTCATGCCGGATGACGGGCGGCGGGTGATCGTGGAGCCCGCTGCGACCTACGGGCATCGCGCGGTGCTCGCGCGTCCTGATCGCTACATCGCTGCCGTGGCGTGACTCACGCCCGGGGAACGAGGACGACCGGCAGCCGCTTGATCCCGTTGATGAAGTTGCTGCGGATCCGCTCCGGTTCACCGTGCAGCTCGACGTGATCGACCCGCGCAGCCAGCGCTTGTAAGAACGTGCGCACCTCCAACCGTGCCATCCACTGCCCGAGGCACAGGTGCGGTCCGCCACCCCCGAACGTCACGTGACGATTCGGGGTGCGGCCGATGTCGAAGGTGAAGGGTTCCGGGAAATGATCCGGATCGAAGTTGGCGGCCACGTACCAGGTGACGATCTTGTCGCCCGCTGCGATGGGGACACCGCGCAGGTCGGTGTCGATCGTTGCGGTGCGCCGGAAATGGATCTGAGGGCACGCCCAACGCAGGACCTCTTCCACCGCTGTGTCCAGCAGCGCGGGATCGCCCTGCAGACGACGAAGCTGGTCGGGGTGTTCGGCGAACGCAAGCAGCGCGTGTGTCAGCGAATGGCGCGTGGTCTCGTTGCCGGCAATCAGGAGCAGGAGGAAGAACGTGCCGCGCTCGCGCTCGGTCAGCGGTTCGCCCTCGACCATCGCGTTTGACAACACGGAGAGCACGTCGCCCGCCGGGCTGCGGCGTTTGGCGGCCAGCATCCGTTCGACATATCCGAACACTTGGAGAGACACTGGGCTGCGGAACGGCAGAAGGCGGTAAGGGTCTGTATCGGTGTGGTCGACCAATGCGTCGCTGAAGTCGGGATCGGCGTGATACACGATCTGATCGGCCCAGTGGAACAGCTGCGGCGCATCGCCGTCGGGAACACCCAAAAGGCCCGTCAGCAGCCGGATTGGGAGCTCCCGCGCAATTGCGGCAACGGCATCGACGGGTGCGTTGGCGCCCACCGCAAGGTCGAGCACCTCCTCCACCAGCGTTCGCGCACGGTCGGCATAGCTCTCCACCGTGACCTTGCTGAACGGTGGGTTGACGAGCTGGCGCAGACGCGTGTGACGCGGCGGATCTGTCTCCAGCATCGTGCGTCGCGCCTCGTTGGCGTCTGGCTCGAGCTCTTCGATTTCCGTGCCGCCGATCTCGCTCGAGAACCGGCGCCAGTCCTTGTGGACCTCGACCACGTCGTCCCAACGGGTGACGGCCCAGAAGCCAGCGCCCGTATGGCGGTTGTCCTCTGTCTCGTTCACCCACGCCACGGGCGCGACAGCCCGATACTGCGCATACTCGGCTTGGGGGATCCGCTCGGCGTACACGTCATGACTGAGGATGTCCACACCCGGCAGCGAGTCGGGTCGAAACACGGTGCGGGACATCAGACCAAACGTAGTGGATCGTTTGGTGCCGAACTATTGTCACGAGCGTGCGCAAGCCCCGAATCGCAATGACCACCTGGCGACGGACGATGCCGACGTTCCTGCACCCTCGGACCGACCTCTACACCCTCGGCGTCGAGTATCCGGCGGCCATGACGGCTGCGGGGGCGCTGGTGATGCTGCTGCCGCACCACGACCCCGAGGATGCGGAGCATGTGCTGCAGGGATTCGACGGTTTGGTGATGGTGGGCGGGGACGACATCCACCCCAGCCGGTACGGTGCCACCGATCAGGGCGTCAACAAGGGCGTGTCCGAGTCGGCCGATGCGAGTGATCTGGCAATCGCTGCCGCTGCGGTGGCCGTCGGCATGCCATTCTTCGCGATCTGCCGGGGATACCAGGCGCTCAACGTCGCCATGGGCGGCACCCTGCATCAGGACATCACGACCGATGACGGATCGCACCGGCCGATCAGTGAGACCCCGGAAGAGGTTCTTGGCGAGCGCCACACGGTTGAGATCGCACCGGCGTCACGATTGTCCGCAGCCTACGGCGGGGCCACGAGCCGGATCGTGAACTCGATCCATCACCAGGCCATCGAGCGCGTCGCGTCCGGCTTCCATCCGGTGGCGTGGGCCGACGACGGCACCATCGAGGCGATCGAGCCCGATGATGCGAGCGCCCCGATCCTCGCCGTGCAATGGCACCCGGAGAAGATCGTCGACGAGGGCGATCACCTGCTCTTCGAATACTTCGTGCGCGAACTGGTTCGCCGGTGAGCCGTCACGCGCTGGTCGCGCGAGCGGCCGAGTTGGGCCATGCGTTCGCAGAGCGCGCCGCGAAGCACGACGCCGAAGCCAGCTTTCCCTACGACGATTTCGCCGATCTACGCGCTGCGGACTTCTTGGCGTTGTGCGTGCCCCAGCGGTACGGCGGTCTCGGTGCCGATCTCGCGTCGTACTGCCGGGTGTCCAACGAGATCGGCCGTCATGCCCCGGCCACAGCGCTGGCGTTCAACATGCACTGCGTGACGATGATGCTGGTCGGCCAGATCGCAGATGACCTGACGTGGACGCCTGACGAGATGCGGGAACTGGAGCAGCGCCGCGAACGGCTGTACGGCGGTGTCGTGGCGCAGGGCACGCTCCACGCCCAGCCATTCAGCGAGGGCAATGCCACCGGTGCGACACAGGGCTACCACACCCGGGCCGAGCCGGTGGACGGCGGATACCGCGTCACCGGTCGCAAGATCTTCGCCTCTCTCTCGGAGGCCGCAGACATCCACAACATCGTCGCCGTTGTTCCCGGCGACGATCGCCTCCGGTTTCTGGGTGTACCGGCGCAGGCCGAGGGTGTGCAGATCGAAGGTGAGTGGGATCCGGTGGGCATGCGCGCCACCCTCAGCAGGACCCTGGTCTTCGAAGACGTGTTCGTGGCTGCCGAGAACGAATGGCTGCCGGCGGGCGGCTTCGGACAGGCCGCGTCGCGGTGGCCGCACTTCTATCTCACGCTCTCGTTCAGCTTCCTCGGGCTGATGCGCGGCGTGCTCGACAACACCCAGGCATACCTGCTGCGATCGGGCCGCCAGGACAACGCGATCAAACAGCAGGGTTGGGCCGAGCTGCAAGTACGTTACGAGCAGGCGCGGGCGCTGCAGCATGCGGTCGTGGACGAAGCCGGCGTGGATCCGGGCGCCGAGCAACTCCGGCGGGCCTGG
>JAYTSB010000400.1:0-3235 GCA_043745825.1 Actinomycetota bacterium
GTTCGTCCGTCCGAGGCCGCTCAGACCACGATTCGAACGTGGGTCGAAGGTGGCGGCCGATGGATTGCGCTGCACGGGACCAACGCCGCGCTCGACGTCGGCACGCCGAACGGAGTCGCCTCGCCGAGGGTGTTCCCGCTGTGGGCCGACACCCTCGGTTCTCAGTTCGTTGCCCACCCGCCGATCGCGCCCTATCTGGTGGAGGTCACTGCTCCGGACCAGTGGCTCGTGGCTGGCATCGAACCGTTCGAAACCGATGACGAGCTGTACCTCTGCGAATATGCAGACCGCAACGCGCTGCTCCCGCTGCTGCACACCACGTGGTCCGGGACAGCGCGTGGATTTGTCGAGCACGACTGGACTGAGCGATCCGACCAACACCTGGTGATGTACATCCGCGAGCTGGGTGCTGGGGCGGTGCTCTACAACACCCTCGGCCACTGCCGTGGTCACTATGACATGGCGCCGATGGCTGCGTACTATCCCAAGATCGAGCGTGGCTCATGGGAGCAACCCGCGTACTTCGAGCTGCTCCGGCGCTCGCTGCGGTGGGCTCGCGGGGCGAACGAGTAGGCGCGGCCGACATGCGGGATAGCGTCTAGACGTGGCTGCACAGGAATCGCCCTCACGGCGTAGGGCACCCACAGGTCGCATCGGCCGTCCGCCGAAGGTCGACGAGCACGGAACACCCACTCGCGAACGTCTGCTGCGCGCAGCAGTCGAAGCGTGCGTCGAGTTCGGCTACGAGGGCGTGACCCTGTCCGACATCGCGCGTCGCGCACACGTGTCCACCCCTGCGGTCTACAGCCACTTCAGCGGCAAGGCAGCCCTCCTGGTGGAGGCCATCAAGCACGAGCTCTACGCCATTTCCCGCAGTCGCGTCGCAGGCGAGGCGGGAATTCGCGAAACCGCGAGGCTGTGGCTGCAGCCCTCATTCGCGCGGACACGAATCCTGGTGGCAGAGGTGCACTGTGCGGCCATCCGACAGCCCGACGTCGCCGAACTCTTGGCCGACTGGCAGCGCGAGAACGCTGAGCGACTGCAGTCGATGGGGCTCACGCTCAGCCAGACGCGCATGTACTACATGCTGCTGCTCGGGCTCTCCCACGCCGATGAAGTCAGTTCATTGGACGTCGGTCAGGACGATACCGAGATCGTTGTCAACCAACTGATCGATGGTTGGTTCGCTCATCGGTGAGCGCCGCAATAGCGGCCATGTCTGGCCGGCTGCTAGTGTGCCTTCCCGAACGGTCATTTAATAAATTGGGTCGGCGACGCGAACGCAGGGACGCGGGTCGCACTCTCAGGGGAGTCACATGAGCCACACCACCACCGTTGCTGTTGCCGACGGGATCTTCACCATCACCGACGGGCAGCCGCGACTCCTCGGTAGCCGTTGCGTCGGCTGCAACAACTA
This sequence comes from Actinomycetota bacterium, assembly GCA_043745825.1. Taxonomy (GTDB): domain Bacteria; phylum Actinomycetota; class Acidimicrobiia; order Acidimicrobiales; family Ilumatobacteraceae; genus WLMZ01. The sequence goes on from JAYTSB010000400.1 coordinate 1,418, forward strand.
CATGTTCCCCCGCCAGAACGGCTGCCCGAAGTGCATGTCCGGCGAGCAAGAGGACGTCGAGCTGGCCACGACCGGCACGCTGTGGACATGGACGGTGCAAGCCTTCCCACCAAAGGCGCCGCCCTACCTCGGCCCCGTCGGAGATGCGTTCGTGCCGTACGGCGTCGGCTACGTGGAACTCGAGGGCCAGGTACGCGTCGAGGCTCGCCTCACCGAGTCAGACCCCGACAAACTGGTGATCGGCATGCCGATGCACCTCGTCGTCGAACCTTTGTGCCTCGACGAGGACGGCAACCAGGTCGTCACCTACGCCTTCGCCCCCACCGTCTCACCGTCCCAAGGAGTGTCGTCATGAGCAACGTCGCCATCGTCGGAATCGGTATGCACGAGTTCGGACGAACGGACGGCGTCTCGGGTATGGACCAAGGGGTCGTGGCAGTTCGGCGTGCGCTCGCAGACTGTGGTCTGGTGTGGTCGGACATGCAGTTCGCAGTCGGGGGCTCGATGGATGGCGGTTCGGCGGACACGATGGTCAGCCGCGTCGGGCTCACCGGGCTGCCCTTCACCAACGTGCTCAACGGTTGTGCAACCGGCGGCACAGCGCTGGCCCAGGCCGTCAACACCATCGAAGCCGGTGCGTGCGACCTCGGCATCGCGATCGGGTTCGACAAGCACGAGCCCGGCGCCTTCCGGATCAAGGGACCGCGCGGGAAGGACTGGTACGGCGGCTCGGGCCTGGCCCTGACCACGCAGTTCTTCGGGATGAAGATCACTCGTTACATGCACGAGCACGGCATCACCCAGCCCACGCTCGCGAAGGTTTCGGCGAAGGCATTTCGAAATGGTGCGCTGAACCCGATGGCGTGGCGACGCAAGCCGCTCAGTGAACAAGAGGTCCTCGATTCGCTGATGCTCTCGTACCCGCTCACGCAGTACATGTTCTGTTCGCCGGGCGAGGGCGGCGTGGCGATGATCCTGTGCCGCGCCGACAAGGCCAAGCAGTACACCGACCGGCCGATCTACCTACAGGCCGCCGCGGTCCGCACACGCAAGTTCGGGTCCTTTGAGGTGCTGGCACCGTCCATCGCGATCGCGCACGACCCAGGTCCGACCACGGCTGCGTCCAAGGCTGCGTTCGAGATTGCCGGCATCGGGCCCGAGGACATCGATGTCGCCCAGTTGCAGGACACCGAAGCCGGCGCCGAGATCATGCACATGGCCGAGAATGGTTTTTGCGAGCATGGCGAGCAAGAGCAGATGTTGGCCAACGGCGACACGGAGATCGGCGGTCGCCTGCCAGTGAACACCGACGGCGGATGCCTGGCCAACGGCGAACCGATTGGAGCGTCTGGCCTGCGCCAGGTGTACGAAAATGTACTGCAGCTGCGCGGCGACGCCGGCGAGCGGCAGGTGCCGAACAACCCGAAGGTCGCCTACACCCACGTCTACGGTGCGCCTGGAATCAGCGGCGTCACGATCCTCAGCCGCTGACGACAACCATCCACCTTTCCGGGCCACCTTTCCGGGCCACCTTGCCGACCGCCATGCCGACTGCACGCACACTCTTCTGACGGGAAATCACATGGAACTATCGACCGATGTGCTGATGGACATGCATCGCCGCATGGTGCGGATCCGACTGTTCGAGGAGGCCGCGGGCAAACTTGCCGAGGCAGCCAAACTGCCTGGCTTCCTCCATCTGTACGTGGGCCAGGAGGCCGTCGCCGCTGGCGTTTGCACGACGCTCACCGACGACGATCAAATCACCTCGACACATCGCGGGCACGGCCATCTCGTGGCCAAAGGTGGTCAGTTCAA
>JAYTSB010000401.1:0-8957 GCA_043745825.1 Actinomycetota bacterium
TTCAGGCCGCCGCGGCCGTCGAAGGTGAGCGCGGCGCGGCCTTCCACGAGGCGGCGGACGTTGTCGCCGAGCAGCTCGGCGCGCCAGCCGTTGGCGAGGCGCGCATCCGGGTCGTTGCGCAGCAGGCCGATGATGTCACCTCGCGTGCCGAGCAGCGCGGTGTCGATCTTCTCCTGCCGGGCCAACTCGCTGACCCACGCCGACACGAGCGTGATGGCCGGGCGCAGGCTGCGATCCAACTCCTCGCCGTCGGCAACGGGCAGCGGGATCTCCTCGCGCAGGCCGTTCTGCACGGCGGCGATGATCTCCTTGCCGAGGTTGCCCCGCCAGTGACGTTCGTCGATGCCGCGCGCTTGGGCCAGCTCCTCGACCGTGCGCGGCTGCTTCTGGGAGATGCCGAGGATGGCGAGGTCGGGCAGGATCTGACGCACCGGTGAGTCGACGCTCATCGCTCGCCGCTCGCGCCATGAAGCGATGGAGCGGGCCACGCCCCGCGCCCGCGGTTTGAGCATGCGCACGTCCTTCAGCCGCAGCCAGGCTCCGTCAGGATCTGTCCCGCTGACGGGTCGCAGACGCAGCTCCTCACACGCGGCCTCCGCCCACGCCAGGCGACCCGCGCGCTGGAGCTGGGCGACGAGACGGTCCTGCAGCTCCAGCAGGTTGGCCACGTCGCTGGCCGCGTACGACTTCTGGTCCTCGGTGAGCGGCCGGCGCAGCCAGTCCGTGAGCCGGTCGCCCTTGGGCACGGTGATCTTCAGCTCGCCCTGCATGAGGTTGGCGAGCGAGGGTGTGCCGTAGCCGACGAAGCCCGCTGCGAGCTGCGTGTCGAACAGCCGCGCCGGCACCACGCCGCATGAGTGGCTCAACACGTCGAGGTCCTGTTGGGCCGCGTGCATCACACACACGACCTCACTCTCCAGCAGTGGCCGCAGCGCAGTGACGTCGACAGCCAACGGATCGACCAGGGCGATGCCACCCGGCCAGGCGAACTGGGCGAGAGCGAGCTTGGGGAAGTACGTGCGCTCGCGGTGGAACTCCGAATCGAACGCGTACCGCGGTTCGCCGAGCAGGGTCTCGACGAGCTCGACCAGCCGGGCCTGATCAGCAATCCACTCGTAGGTCACGAAGGGCTGTCTCCCGTGACCACCACACGTCCGCTCTGCTGCCACGCCATCGTGCCGCCGGCAATGTTGACGGCATCGACACCGTGTCCGGCCAGGAACTCGCAGGCGCTCATGCTGCGCGCTCCGGATCGGCAGATCACGTGAGCGGGTCCGTCGCCACGGAAGGCCTCGATGTTGTCCGCCACGCTGCCGAGCACCACCAGCCGGGAGCCGGGCACGTGCCCGCTGCGGTACTCGTCCACCTCGCGGACATCGATCAGCAGGACCCCCGCCTCGGCGGCCGCTTCCAGCCGCGTGGCGAGCTCGTCCACACTGATCTCAGGTGATGCCATGGCTCCGCACGCTACTCACTCGGCAGGTCCTCTGGCGCGTTGACGTTGATCAACGCGTGGGCACCGACCAACACCTCGACCACTGCGAGACCTGCAGCGACGCGGTGCACGGCGCGTTCGCCAGCGGCAAACGCGCGTTCCACAGCGATGATCGAGGCGGGCATCCACACCGCGCACAGCGGCTCGCGTCGCTCGGCGACGGCCATGATCACGTCGACCGATTCCTCTGATTCGACGGCCTCGTACGTGGCGGCGAGCACGGCGGACACGGTGGCGGTGTCGAGCCATGGCAGGTCACAGGCGACCACCAGCACGGGCCGCGGTGCCACGGCGTGCAGCGCGGTGAGGATGCCCCCGAGCGGTCCTTGGCCGGGGTGCTCGTCGGCCACGGCCTCGAGCCCGGCGGCAAGGTCTGCCGGGCCGATCGCCACCACCGGCCGACAACCGTTGGCCACCAGCACGTCGGCAACTCGGCGGATCATGGGCACGCCGCCGATCTCGACCAGGGCCTTGTCCCGGCCCATCCGCCGGCTGCGGCCACCGACGAGGACTGCGCCGGCCACATCGAAGGGGCCGGGCCTGAGATCCGTCACGGTCCGCTCAGCCGGAGGCGGGGATGCCCGTGGGATCGAGCTGCATGATGAACAAGGTGATGCGCTCGGCCTCGTCGTGCTCACCGATCCGCTCGGCCATCTGCCCGAGCCCCCGCAGGGCGCGCAGGAAGCCGCGGTTGGGCTCAGCGTTCCAGCGCACGTAGCCCGAGCCGCGCCAACCGTTGGCACGGAGGGCATCCAGGCCGCGGTGGTAGCCGACACGGTAGGCCGCATAGCGCTCGATGTCGTCGCGACCGAGATCGCCGAGGCGCGCCCAGGCGTCGGTGTAGCGCGGCCAACGCGCCACGACGGAGGACACGGCCCCACGCCGGTCAGCTGCGGACTCGATGCTCAAAGCCTGTTGCAGCGCGTGGGCGGCCTCGACATCGGGCGGCGGCAGCACGGTGGTGGGCGGCCCCTGCGTGGTGAGGTGGATCGGACGGTCGTCGCTCATGCCAGCAACCCTACGGTGCTGAACTCCGATGCCGAACCCTGCGGCGTATGGTGTCGCCATGTTCGCTCTCACGCTCGCCACGGCGAAGAACATCGCCATCGGCATCGTCATCGGCCTGGTCGTGATCTCGCTCATCGCCGCAAAAGTGATGGCCAACATCACCAAGAAGATCATCGTCATGATCGTTCTCATCGGTCTCGCCGTGCTGGTCTGGACACAGCGTCAGTCGCTCCAGAGCTGTGCCGACAAGGTTCGTGCCGGCAGCGGCGAGGCGACGTGCTCGTTCTTCGGCAACGACGTCACAATCAACGCTCCGCTTCCGGATGCGCCAACGAGCGGCTGATCGCCGCACCCGCCCACGGTTCACCGGCGGCCAGCGCCGCTGCGTCCACCACCCTCGCTGCGAACTGCTCGGAATGACTCATCGGCGCGTCGTGCCGAGCACCGGCGAGCACGACCAGCTTGCTGTCCGCCAGCTCGCCGTGCACGTGCTGCATCCCCTGCCGGTGATGCGCGGCACCGTGCTCGCCGTACGACAGGATCACCGGGCACTGCACTCCGGCCGCCAGCCACGGACGGTTGGCGTGAAGGTCGCCGAGCTCGCCCACCATCGCCGAACCCTCCCGCCGACGGGTGGCTTTGGTGCGCTCGGGCAGTCCGTCCCACACAGCGTCACCGACGAGGCGGCGCATGAACCGCTCGGCCGCCTCTGCAGCGTCGCCCTGGGTGTCCCGCGCCGCTGCGCCGGCCGTGGTGCCCGGCCACCACGTCTCCCACGGCAGCGGAGTCTCGTACACCGCCACCGCGGCCACCCGCCCCGGGTGTCGTGACGCTGCGGCGAGGGCGACGTTGCCGCCGTAGCTGTGCCCGACGAGCAGTGCACTCCGGCCGGCGAGCAGTGCGATCAGATCGTCGACCTGCGCGCCCATCGCGAACGGGCCGGTGTGGGCGCCACCAACCGGGACGGACCTGCCGTAGCCTCGTCGGTCATAGCGCAGCACCCGGAACGTGGTGTCGAGGCGACGGCTGAGGCGCAGCATCCCCGTGGAACGATCCATCGATCCGTGGACCAGCACCACGAGCGGGCCGGACTCGGGGCCGGCCTCTTCGCTCCAGATCGCGTCCATCTCCCGGGGACGATACGCGCGCCGCAGGGGACCACCTGCTATCCAGGGTGAATGGAGCTGCTTCTTGTCCGACATGCCCTGCCCCTGCGCCGCGAGGTGGCCGACGGCCCCGCGGATCCGGAGCTGAGCGACGCCGGTCACGCCCAGGCCGCGCACCTTGCCGGCTACCTCGCCACGGAGACGCTGCACGCGATCTACACCAGTCCGCTGCGTCGCGCCGTTCAGACCGCCGCTCCCCTGGCGGAGCGCTTCGGTGTCTCCGCACGCGTGGTGGACGGCGTGGCCGAATACGATCGCCACTCCAGTGAGTACGTGCCCGTGGAGGAACTGAAGGCAACCAACGACCCGCGTTGGCAGCAGATGCTCGACGACGAGTGGGACAACACCGACGAGACCCGCACCGAGTTCACCGACCGGGTGTGGAACAGTCTCGAGGCCGTGATCGCAGCCCATCCTGGGGAGCGGGTGGCGGTGGTGTGCCACGGCGGTGTGATCAACGCGTACCTCTCCCGGGTGCTGGGCACACCTGAGAGCGCCGGCTTCTTCTATCCGAACTACACATCCATCCACCGGGTGGTTGCGTCACGCCAGGGCCAGCGGCAGATCCTCACCATCAACGAGACGGCACATCTGCGCGGCACCGGCCTACCCGTCGGGCTCTACGGTACGTGACCATGAACGAACCGAACGCGGCCATCGACGACCTGCTCGCCCACCTCGATGCCTCGCCCTCGCCGTGGCACGCGGTGCGTTCGTCGGCGGATCGTCTGCTCGCCGCGGGGTTCGAGCAGCTGATCGAGACCGATGCCTGGCGTTCCGTTTCGAACGGGTTCGTGATCCGCGGTGGCGCACTGGTGGCCTGGCGAAACCCGGTCGGCGCGACGATGGCCCGACCGTTCCGAATCGTCGGCGCGCACACGGACTCGCCATGCCTGCGCATCAAGCCGCTGCCCGACACGGGAAACGCCGGCTGGCGTCAGCTCGGCGTCGAGGTGTACGGCGGGGTGCTGCTCAATTCGTGGCTGGACCGCGACCTGGGCATCGCGGGGCGGGTTGTGCTGCGCAGCGGCGCCACCGTGGACGTGGCCGTGCACGAACCCATCGCCCGGATCCCCCAGCTCGCCATCCACCTCGACCGCGACGTGAACGACAAGGGCCTCCTGCTTGACAAGCAGCAGCATCTCACCCCCGTGTGGGGCACCGGAACGGCGTCATCAGGAGATTTCGCGATGTGGCTTGCCGAGCGCATCGAGGTGGACGACACCGAGGTCGCATGGTGGGAGCTCAGCCTGTTCGACGTCACGCCGGCCGCCGTCATCGGGGCGGATCAGAGCCTGATCGCCAGCGCCCGTCTCGACAACCAACTGAGCTGCTGGGCCGCCACCCATGCGCTCATCGGCTCGGCGGCGCCGAGCAAGCACACATCGCTGATCGCCCTGTTCGACCACGAGGAGGTCGGCTCGGAGAGCAACACCGGCGCCAGCGGCCCGCTGCTCAGCACGGTGCTGGAGCGCCTCGTCGGGGCGCTCAGCGGCGATCGCGAAACGTTCCACCGCTGCCTCGCCGCCAGCAGCTGCATCTCCGCCGACAACGCCCATGCCGTGCACCCGAACTACCCCGAGCGTCACGAGCCCGGCCATCGTCCGATCGTCAACCAGGGTCCCGCGATCAAGATCAACAGCAACCAGCGCTACGCCACCAGCGCGGAGACCGCAGTGCTGTTCCAGCACGCATGCGAGCAGGCAGACGTACCGTGGCAGGTGTTCGTGTCGCGCAACAACATGCCGTGCGGCAGCACCATCGGCCCGCTCACCGCGACGGCACTGGGAATCCCAACGGTGGACGTGGGCGTGCCGCAACTCTCGATGCATTCCGCGCGCGAGCTGTGCGGCGTCCATGACCCCCAGCACCTCGCGAGGGCACTCGAGGCCTACTTCGCCGGCTGAGCGCGCGCCGCCGATGGCGACACTCAACGCTTCGGCGCCGGGACCCGCGCCTGGGCGGTGTCGAACAGCCGCTGCAGTTCGTCGTGCAGTTCTGCCGTGAGACGCTTGACCTCGCTGCGTGGGGCGCGGCCGTTCTCGCCGACCAACGGATAGATCGGCTTGCCGACGATCACGCGCACCTTGCGCGGACGGATCATCTTCGCGCCCTTGGGCATGACTGCCTCCGAACCGCCGATGCCCACGGGGACGATCGGCACGTTGCCACGGGCGGCCACGTACGCAGCGCCCTCGAACAGCGGCTGCACGATCGGGCCGGACTTGCGCTCGCCTTCGGGGAACATGACGATCGGCTCGCCCTGGTTGAGCAAGAGGAAGCAACGCTTCAAGGCCTCGAGATCGGTGGTGCCGCGTGAAACCGGGAACCCGCCGACGGAGGAGATCAGCCACCCGAACGTGCTGTTGTTCCACATCGAATCCTTGGCCATGTACCGCAGGCGCCGCCGCGTCACCGCAGCGGAGATGGGCGTGTCGATGTAGCTGCGGTGCACCGGGGCGAGGACGAAGCCACCTGTGGTCGGCACGTTTTCGCGGCCCTCCACCGTCATGCGCGTGATGACCCGGGTGAGACCGGTGGTGATGAACTTCCAGAACTGGTAGTTCGCTTTGCTGAGCCGGCTCTGCTTGGCGAGGTAGGCATCGACCTTGCTCATGCGTTCTCTTCTAGCAGCCCTTCGATCGCAGCCAGCACTTCCTCGATGTTCAGTCCGGTGGTGTCCACCACTTGCGAGCCGTCCGCCTCCTGCAAGGGGCTGTCCGCGCGACTGGAGTCCTTGGCGTCGCGGACGGCGATCGCCCGCTCGATCTCGTCGACGTCGCCGCCGGCTTCGGCCACCCGGCGCTCGGCGCGCACACGAGGCGACGCGGTGAGGTAGAGCTTCAGCGTCGCGTCGGGAAACACCACCGAGCCGATGTCGCGTCCCTCGATCACTCCGCCGCCGCGGTGCAGCGCCCACTCGCGCTGTCGGGCGCGCAGCTCGGCGCGCACCTCGCTGTTCGCCGCCACCGCGCTGACGGCCGCCGTGACCTCACTGCTCCTGATCGCCGTCGTTGCGTCCAGGCCGTCCACGAGTACGCCGTGTTCGCCCACGTCGAGGGTGACCTGGCGGGCCAACCCAGCGACGGCGGGCACGTCGTCGACGGCGATGCCTCGGTGCATCGCAGCGAAGGTGATGGCGCGGTACATGGCTCCGGTGTCAAGGTAGTCCAACCCCAACCGCGCCGCGAGGGCCTTGGCGATGGTGGACTTCCCCGCGCCCGCTGGTCCGTCGATGGCGATGACTCTCACCAGTTGGTCCCCTGCGGGCGCCCTTCTTCATATCCGGCAGCGCTCTGCACACCGACCACGGCGCGCTGGTGGAACTCGGCGATGTTGGCGGCGCCGGCGTAGGTGCATGCCGAGCGGACGCCGGCCACGATCTGGTCGATGATGTCCTCCACGCCGGGTCGCTCTGGATCGAGGTACATGCGCGAGCTGCTGATGCCTTCCTCGAACAACTCCTTCGCAGCCCGCTCGAACGGGGTCTCGAAGCGCGTCCGGTTCTTCACGGCGCGGTTGGACGCCATCCCGAAGCTCTCTTTGTAGAGGCGGCCGTCGGGGGACCGCAGCGTGTCGGCGGCGGACTCGTACGTGCCGGCGAACCATGAGCCGAGCATGACGCTGGCGCCTCCGGCGGCAAGGGCAAGGGCGACGTCGCGGGGGTACCGCACGCCGCCGTCGGCCCACACGTGCTTGCCGTGGCGGGCGGCCTCTGCGGCGCACTCCAACACAGCCGAGAACTGCGGGCGACCCACGCCGGTCATCATCCGCGTGGTGCACATCGCGCCCGGGCCGACCCCGACCTTGAGGATGTCGGCTCCCGCCTCGATCAGCGCGCGCGTGCCTTCCACAGTCACGACGTTGCCGGCCACGATCGGCACGGTGGGCGCAACGGCTCGGACCTCTTCGATGGCACGCAACGTGCGGGTCTGGTGGCCGTGGGCCGTATCGATGACCAGCACATCCACACCCATCTCGATCAACGCCCTGGCCCGGGTGGCCGGGTCACCGTTGATCCCAACGGCGACGGCGATCATCAGCCGCCCCTGAGCGTCCAGCGCCGGTTGATAGATGGTGCTGCGCAACGCACCCGTGCGGGTGACGCAACCGAGCAGGCGACCGTCTCCGTCGAGCACCGGAGCGACGGTGAGACGCTGCCCGGAGAGGCGGTCGAAGATCTCCGACGCCGTCACGTCGGGCGAGACCGTGATCAGCTCACGGCTCATCACGTTGTGCAGCTGGGTGAACCGGTCGAATCCGACGGCGTCATGCTCGGTGAAGATTCCGATCGGCTTGTTCTCGTCGTCGACCACCACGATCGCACCGTGCGAACGCTTGTGGATCAGGCCCAGCGCATCGCCGACGGTGTTGTGCGGCGACAGCGTGATCGGCGTCTCGTACACCGGGTGGCGGGTCTTGACGAATTCCACCACAGCGTCGATGACGTCGAGGGGGATGTCTTGGGGCAGCACGGTGAGCCCACCCCGACGGGCCACCGTCTCGGCCATGCGCCGGCCAGCTACCGCCGTCATGTTGGAGACGACGATCGGAATGGTGGTGCCCAGATTGTCGGGGGTGCGCAGGTCCACGTCGAAGCGGCTGGCCACCGACGACAGGCTCGGCACCATGAACACATCGCTGTAGGTCAGGTCGTACGGCGGAGTGTCGTTCAAGAACTGCATGGGATGCTCACCTTGTTCGCTGGAACCATTCGCGCGACACCGCGATCCGGCGACCCGTCGGAATGGCCTCGCCAGGCTACGGCGTTTCCGGCCGGGCGCGATGCACCGCTCCGGTGTGCCACCGCAGAACGGCACCGCACTAGCCTGTGCGCCCATGTCGTCTCCCGTCGTCCTGATCCACGGCTGGGGTGGTTCGTACCTGAACACCTGGCAGAAGAGTGGCTTCACGGCCTTGCTGGAAGACGCGGATCGGTCGGTCATCGGGGTGGATCTGCTGGGTCATGGCCAGGCCCCCAAGCCCCACGATCCTGCGTCCTATGCCGACCTCACGACCCGCATCGTCGCGGCTCTCCCGGACGAGCCGGTGGACGCCGTGGGGTTTTCGCTCGGGGCGCTCACCCTGCTGCGGCTGGCCTGCGATCAGCCGCACCGCTTCAGTCGCCTCGTGCTGGCCGGCATCGGTGAGAACGTGTTCAGCACCGACACCAGCGGCACCGAGCGCATCATCGCCGCACTGCAAGGCAACGGCGATCCGGGCGACAACCTCAGTCGGCTGTTCCTGCAGTACGCGGAGCAGGCCGGCAACGACAAAGAGGCGCTGCT
>JAYTSB010000402.1:0-2499 GCA_043745825.1 Actinomycetota bacterium
GCCGCAAAGTTCGGACCTCCGGAAACTCTCCGGTACCCTTTCCGACAGCCTTTCGGCAGCCCTTCCGGGGTCGTTCAATGGTAGGACAACGGGTTTTGATCCCGTGTATAGGGGTTCGAGCCCTCTCCCCGGAGCCAGACATGATCGTTACGCCATCGTGCGCGCCCTTGCGGACGGGGGTGCGCTAGAACGGTGGCATGTCCGTCTCCGCCATCGTCCTCGCCGCCGGTGAAGGCACCCGCATGCGCTCCACCCGCCCGAAGCCGCTGCACATGATCTGCGGCCGGGGCATGGTCATGCACGTGATCCACGCGCTCGAATCCGTGCACGTGGAACGCACCGTGGTGGTGGTCGGCCACGACGCCGAACGCGTCACCAAGAAGGTGCAGGAGCAGTCGCCGCACTGGGCGAACGTCTCGTTCGTGGAGCAGGAGGTCCAGCGCGGCACGGGCGATGCCGCAATGGTCGGCCTGTCGGTCTTCCCGGGCGATGATCTCGACGACGAGTCCACCATCATCGTCCTGCCGGGCGACACGCCACTGCTGCGCCCGGAGACCATCGACGAACTGGTCAGTACCCACGTCGCCAATGGCTACGCCGCCACGCTGCTCACCTCCGTGGTGGACGATCCCACCGGCTACGGACGGGTCATTCGCTCCGACGCCCGTGGCGCGAAGGACCGAGTGCTGCGCATCGTCGAGCAGCGCGATGCCACGCCTGAAGAGCGTGCCGTGCGAGAGATGAACACGAGCATCTACGCCTTCCGGCGCGATCTGCTCGGCCCGGCCCTGCGTCATCTATCGCCCGACAACAGCCAGGGTGAGTACTACCTCACCGACGTGATCGGCGCGCTCAGCGGGATGGGGCACCGCATCGGCGCCGTCCAAGCCTCTCCCGCCGAGACCGCCGGCGTGAACGACCGCTGGCAGCTCGCCCTTGCCGAGCGTGAGCTGCGCGCCCGGACCAACCGACACTGGCTGATCAACGGGGTCACGATGCTCGATCCCCGCCAGACGTTCATCGACGTCACCGTGCAACTCGGCCGCGACGTGACCCTCTTCCCCGGCACCATCCTGCAGGGCCGCACCTCCGTCGGCAACGGTTGCGAGATCGGCCCCGACAGTCGTCTGGTCGACTGCGCCGTGTCGAACGACTGCGTGATCGAGAACTCCGTCGGCCGAGACGCCGAGATCGGGGCAGGTGCGCATGTCGGTCCCTACGCCCACCTGCCCCCCGGCAGCGCAGTGGCTGCTGGCCAGACGACCGGTGCCTTCTACACTGCCCCTGTCGACTGACACGAAGACGCGGGGGAACAGCTCATGGAGAAGGTCAGCACCAAGAGGTTGTCGCTCTACACCGGGCGCACTCATCCGGCCCTTGCCCAGGAGGTGGCCGGCCATCTGCAGCTCGAGCTCGGGGACGCCAACATCGTCGAGTTCGCCAACAGCGAGATCCGGCCTCGGTTCACCGAGAGCGTGCGCGGCAGCGACGTGTTCATCATGCAGACGCACTTTGCTTGCGGCGGGCGCAGCATCAACGACTCCATCATGGAGCAGCTGATCATGATCGACGCCGCGCACCGCGCGTCGGCCAAGCGCATCACTGCCGTGTGTCCGTTCTACGGCTACGCCCGCCAAGACCGCAAGGCCGAGGGCCGCGAGCCCATCACTGCCCGTCTCGTCGCCGATCTGTTCAAGGCCGCCGGCGCCAAGCGGATGGTCTCCATCGACCTGCACAGCGGCCAGATCCAAGGCTTCTTCGACGGCCCGGTGGACCACCTCACAGCGCTTCCGGTGCTGGAGCGGTACGTGCGCGACCACGCCACCAAAGGCATGGTGATCGTCTCGCCGGACGCCGGTCGCGTGAAGGTGGCGGAGCGCTTCGCCCAGCACCTGTCCGACATGGACGCCGATGTCGCCTTCATCAACAAACGCCGCCCGAAGGGCACCACGAACTACGTCGAGGCCAAAGAGGTCATCGGCGAGGTCGACGGCCGCTGTTGCATCATCACCGACGACATGATCGACACCGGTGGGACTGTCGTATCAGCAGCCGAGCTGTTGTTGAAGCGCGGAGCGGCCGAGGTGTGGTGCATGGCCACGCACGGCGTGTTGTCGGGACCTGCGGTGAAACGCCTCCGCGACTCGGCGTTCACCCGGGTGGTGCTCACCAACACCCTGCCCACGCCGTCCCAGGACGACCTCCCGCAGCTCGAGGTGCTGTCAATCGCCCCGATCATCGCCGAGGCCCTGAGCGCCGTTTTCGACGACACCAGCGTGAGCGAGATCTTCGGCGGCGAGAATCAGGCCTGACCCACCCGGTGGTTTCGGGGCCTTCCCGCCGATAGGATCGCCAACCGTTCTTTGCTGCTCACCCAGCACCTCTGGATCGCCGCACGGCGGAGGAAATCATCATGTCGCAGACCACCCTTGTTGCTCAGACCGGCCGCGAGACCGGCTCCTCCGCGTCCCGCCGCCTCCGCGCCGGTGACTCCATTCC
>JAYTSB010000403.1:0-3001 GCA_043745825.1 Actinomycetota bacterium
CCCCGGTGACCGACCCGTCGGCCACGCTGCTGTTCTTCTCCACCGGCACGGGTGAGGCTCCCCACAACGCGATGATCGTCGAGCTGCTGCGCAAGGCCCATCACGGCCCGATCGTGTCCGCCGTGTCCGTGCGCAAGTGGGCCGACCTCGGCTACATCGAGCAGCACCGTCGGCTCGAGCAGCGCTACCCGAACTACCGGTACCTCCCGATGCCCACGCGCGAGGCAGACGTGCCCAAGCAGTATTTGCAGGACCTGATCGGCAAGGCCGTTCTCGAGGAGCGCTACGGCATCACGCTCGACCCCGCGAACACGCACATGTTCCTGTGCGGCAACCCAGCGATGATCGGTCTGCCCGAGGAAACCGACGGTGAGCTGCGCTACCCGGAGGTCACCGGCGTGGTGCAGTTGCTCGCCGAGCGCGGCTTCACCATCGACCACCGCAAGACGCGGGGCAACATCCACTTCGAGGAGTACTGGTAGGCCAAGGTCCCCCGGCCGCGGCTCAGGTCACATCGGCCGCCGGTGCGGCGAACTGCGCGTTGTAGAGAGCAGAGTATGCGCCGCCCCTGGCGAGCAGTTCTTCGTGATTGCCCTGTTCGACGATGCGCCCGGCTTCCATCACCAGGATCACATCGGCGTCGCGGATGGTGGACAGGCGGTGGGCGATCACGAAGCTGGTGCGATCAGAACGCAGCGCAGCCATCGCCCGCTGGATGAGCACCTCGGTACGTGTGTCCACCGAGCTCGTGGCCTCGTCGAGGATCAGGATCGTGGGGTCGGCGAGGAACGCCCGCGCGATCGTGAGCAGCTGCTTCTCGCCGGCGCTGACGCTGCCGCCGTCGTCGTCGACGATGGTGTCGTAGCCCTCGGGCAACGAGTGCACGAACCGGTCGACGTAGGTGGCCTTGGCCGCCTGACGGATCTGCTCCTCGGTGGCATCGAGGTTGCCGTAGGCGATGTTGTCGCGAATGGTGCCGCCGAACAGCCAGGTGTCCTGCAGCACCATGCCGACGTTGGAGCGCAGGTCGCGCCGGCGCAGGGTGGCGATGTCCGTTCCGTCGAGCAGGATGCGCCCGGCGTCGAGCTCGTAGAAACGCATGATCAGGTTCACGAGCGTGGTCTTGCCGGCACCGGTGGGACCCACGATCGCAACGGTCCGTCCGGGTTCGGCCACGAGCGAGAGGTCCTGGATCAGCGGCCTGGACGGGTCGTAGGAGAACGTCACGTGCTCGAACTCGACCCGCCCACGCGGCGGGTTGGCGATGGCCGGGATCGAGTCGTCCGGCACCTGATCCGGCGCATCGAGAAGCTCGAAGATCCGCTCCGCGGACGCCACACCGGACTGCAACACGTTCATCATCGAGGCCACCTGGGTGAGCGGCTGGGTGAACTGGCGCGAGTACTGGATGAACGCCTGCACATCGCCCAGCGACATCGCCCCGGATGAAACGCGCAGCCCGCCGATGACTGCGATGGCGACGAAGTTGAGGTTGCTCAGGAACATCATCGACGGCTGGATGATGCCGGACACGAACTGCGCGCCGAAGCTGGCGTCGAACAGCTCCTCGTTCTTCAGGCGGAAACGTTCCTCGACCTCGCGCTGACGGCCGAACGCCTTGACGATGGAGTGCCCGGTGAAGGCCTCTTCCACCTGCGCATTGAGGCTGCCGGTGTGTTTCCACTGAGCGATGAAGCGGGTGCGCGAGCGCTTGGCGATGGCTTTCACCGTGAACAGTGACGTGGGGATCGTGATGACCGCCACCAGAGCAAGCAACGGTGAGATGACGAGCATCATGATGAGGACGCCCGTCAGCATGAGGATCGAGGTCAGCAGCTGGCTCAGCGTCTGCTGAAGACTCTGGGAGATGTTGTCGATGTCGTTCGTGACACGGCTGAGCAGATCGCCGCGCGGTTGACGATCGACGTATCCGAGGGGCAGCCGGTTGAGCTTGTCCTCGACCTCACCACGCAGGCGGTACATCGTGCGCTGGACGATGCCGGCGAGCACGTACGACTGCAGGTACTGCAATGCGCCCGATGCCATGAACATGACCAGCACGAGCAGCAGGGTGCGGTGCAGCGCTGCGAAGTCGATGCCCTTGCCCGAGCGCAGACCACGAAAGACGATGTCGGTGCCGTGGCCAAGGATGCGCGGGCCGAGCACAGCAAGCAGCACACTCGTCACCGCGAGCACCACAACCGCGATCACGCCGAGCCGTTCGGTGCGCAGCCGCTGGAGGAGTCGTTTCGACGACGCCCCGAAGTCCTTCGACTTCTCGGCGGGCATGCCGGCCGATGCCATGCGCGCTGGACCGGGGCCGGCAGCCCGCAGCGCCGCCGGATCCATCCGCTGCGGGGCTTCGTCGGCGTGCTCAGCCCCGGGTTCGTTGCGCGCTTCGTTGTCGGGGCTCATGCCACGGCCTCTGCGGCGACCTGCGACTCGACGATCTCGAGATACGTCGGGCAGTGCTCGACGAGGTGCTCGTGGGTGCCGATGCCCACGATCTCGCCGTCCTCCAGGACGATGATCTGATCCGCTCGGGAGATCGTGGACACTCGCTGGGCGACGATGATCACGGTGGCATCGACAGTGTGCGGAACGAGCGCTGCACGCAACCGTGCGTCGGTGGCGAGATCGAGGGCCGAGAACGAGTCGTCGAACACGTAGATCTCCGGCTTGCGCACGAGTGCACGGGCAATGGCCAGGCGTTGACGTTGACCGCCGGACACATTCGTGCCGCCCTGGGCGATGCGGGCCTCGAGACCCCCCTGCATCTCGGAGACGAAATCACGTGCCTGGGCCACCTCGAGCGCATCCCACAATTCCTCGTCGGAGGCGTCCGGGTTCCCGTAGCGGAGGTTGCTGGCCACGGAGCCGGAGAACAGGTATGGCTTCTGCGGGACGAGGCCGATCCGCCGCCACAGCTCGTCCGGATGGAGGTCGCGCACGTCCACACCGTCCACCAGCACCGAGCCGGAGGTGACGTCGGCGAGCCTCG
>JAYTSB010000404.1:0-2125 GCA_043745825.1 Actinomycetota bacterium
CCCGACGGCCTGCCATTGATGGGTCGCCCGAACCAGTTCGACAACGTCGTGCTGGCCGCCGGACACGGCATGTTCGGGCTCAGCCTCACCCCCACCTCGGCGCTCGCCCTCGCCGAACTGGTGCTCGAAGGTCGCAGCAGCATCGATCTGACCGATTTCGATCCCGATCGGTTCCGCGCCCGCAAGCTCGTCAGCGCCTGAGCATCGCGCCTACAGTCACCCAGCACACGCACATGTACACGTCTGGGGGACACATGGCAACGACCGTTGGGCAGTACTGCATCAACGTGACCGATCTCGAGCGATCGGAGCGGTTCTACACCGACATCATCGGGTTGAAGGTCCAGAGCCGCACCCAGATCCCCGGCGTCGACGAGATCGTGCTTGCGGCTGATGTCGGCGGTGGACGCCTGCAATTGGCGCACCATCTCGAACGCACCGGGCCGATCGATCACGGCGCCGCGCTGTGGAAGATCTACATGAACGTGGACGACTGCGCCGAGGTCCATGACCGTGCCGTGGCGGCCGGCTTCGAGTCGACGATGGCGCCACAACGCCTCGACCGCTGGCCGGTCACGGTCGCGTTCGTGCTGGATCCGGACGGCTACAGCATCGAGCTGCTGCAACGCCATCCGGAATGATCAGGCGGTGATCTCGGTGCCCCACACGTCGGAGAGCGTGAAGCCCTCCTGGTAGGGGTCGCTGGGGTCGACGGCCACGGTGCGCGAACCCACCACCCAGCCACGGCCGGAGATGCGCGGCAGGATGGCCGGGCGCCCGCCCACCGTGGTGGTGCCGGTGATCTCGACGGTGAACTCACTGTCGATCAGCGACCGAGCAGTGAACTGCTGCCCCACCGTGGCCTGACCACGGGCGGACATGCATGCCAGCCGAGCCGAGCTGCCCGTCCCACACGGCGAACGATCGACGCGACCACTCAGCACGGTCGCGCCGCGCAGGCTGCCGCGGCCAGGGTCGTCGTCGCCGATGACCATCACATAGGAAATGAAGTCGATCTCCGGGTACTCCGGGTGCTGCACGGTGATCGACTGCCGTGCTGCAACCGACACCGCAGTTGCAGCTTCCACCACGTCGCGAGCTGACTGGCGGTCGAGCTTTACACCGAGCTCCTCGGCACGGGCGAAAACGTAGTAGCAGCCGCCGTAAGCGACGTCGACGTGGACGGTGCCGTGGCCCTCCACCTCCAGCGGGATGTCGAGCGCCTCCACGAACGACGGGACCCCGTCGAGCGTGACGCGCTCACACCGCCCGTCACGACACGTGGCCCGGGCGCGCACCAGGCCGGCTGCGGTCTCCAGGACCACATCGGTGTACGGCTCGGTCATCGGCACGCTGCCCGTCTCCAGCAGCGCCGTCACCACGCAGATGGTGTTGGAACCACTCATCGCATGGGCACGATCTGCCTGCAGGATCACGAATCCGGCATCGGCCTCTGGGTCCATCGACGGATACACCACGTTCGCGCTCGCCTGCGGACGACCACGCGGCTCGGTGGTGAGGTATCGCCGGATCGAATCGTCCTCTTCGTTGATGAAGCGCAGCTTCTCGCGCATCGTGTTGCCCGGAATCGGGAACACACTGCCCAGGTAGCACGTGCCCTGCTCCCCCTCGGCGTGGGCCTCGATCGCGTGGAAGGTGCGGTTCGCGCGCATCGCCGCGCCTCAGCCGTTGGTGACCGTTGCGAAGCCGGCGATGGAGAGGTCCAACGCGGCAACGAGGCCGGCCTGATCCGCCTCGCTCAGCGACAGCAGCGGGCGGCGGGCCGAGCCGACCGCCACACCGCGGTGAGCCATCGACGCCTTCATCTTCTGCACGTAGCTGCCCTCCTCCAGGTTCCAGATCCAGGGCAGCAGGGCGGCGTACTGCCGGCGGCCGAGTTCGAAGTCGCCGGCAAGCATTGTCTTGGTGAACTCGACGTGCTCGCGAGGCATGCCGTTGCCCGGCCCGTCGAGCCAGCTGCGCACACCCCAGGCCATGTAATCGAACGCCTGGTCGTCGGAGCCGCACATGACCTCGATCCGACC
Organism: Actinomycetota bacterium; assembly: GCA_043745825.1. Lineage (GTDB taxonomy): Bacteria > Actinomycetota > Acidimicrobiia > Acidimicrobiales > Ilumatobacteraceae > WLMZ01. Next base: position 2,046 of record JAYTSB010000404.1, read on the forward strand.
CTCGTAACGGTGCTTGAGGGCGAGGAAGCGGGAGAAGTCACCGCTCGACTCCTTGATCGCCACGACACCGGGATTGTCGG
>JAYTSB010000405.1:0-1923 GCA_043745825.1 Actinomycetota bacterium
GGCGTCTCTCGTGACGCCGGCATCGCGCCCAGCGTGGCTCGCCGGCTCCACGACCTCGGCGCAATGGTGCATGCCACGGGCTGGCCGGCGCACGACGCAGAGATGCCCTGGGGACAGCAGCCGCTGTCGTCACTTCCGTTCCCGGTGCACTGCCATGATCTCGAACAGCCGGAGGTGCCGGCGGCCCTTGTGGACGAGGTCGTCGCCGTCCATGGGCGGCTCGACATCGTTGTTGCGGTGCACGCCCGCAGCTCGGATCAGTCGCTGGCCGACGTCGATTGGCGCGAGCTCGACCGCTGCTGGGCCGCGAACGTACGCAGCATCGTCTTGATGGCTCGCCGGTTTGCCGAGGTACACCAGCCCGCGCCGGCGGATGTGCTCCCCACCGGGCGGATGCTGTGGTTCACCAGCGGTCAGCACCTGTCGCCGATGGACGGCGAGATCGCCTACGCCGTGTCCAAAGGGGCCCTGCACCAGATGACCGCGTCGATCGACCACGCCCTGTCGGGGGTTCGGATCGTGGCGAACTGCATCAACCCCGGCCCGGTCGACACGGGCTACCTGCCTGATGACGAACGCGATCTTGTCGCCACTCGGTTCCCCGATCGCCGCTGGGGTCGCCCCGACGACGTTGCCAACCTCGTCGAGTTCCTCGTCACCGACGCAGGTGCGTGGATCCGTGGTCAGGTGCTCAACTCCGAAGGTGGCTTCGACCGCTTCGGCAGCGCCTGAGCCCCACTCGATCAGCCCGCGTCGCGGGGGTTGAGGTTCACGCCCGGCGGGATGACGGCATCGATCGCATCGCGAACACCGGCGGGCAGCGCTGGGGTGCCGACGCCGAGGAGATCGTCGACCTGGGCCAGCGTGCGCGGGCCGATGATGGCCGAGGTGACGGTCGGATCGTCGAGTACGAACCCGATGGCGAGCTGCTTCAGGGTCAGGCCGGCGTCCCTGCCGATGGCGATCAGAGCCTCGATGGCGGCGTGCTTGGCCTGCCACTCCGCAGTTGCGCGTGCGTCGAAGTGATCACCCTGGCGGAGGGCTCGTGAGGACCCGTCGCTCAGCTCGCCCTGGTACTTGCCGGTGAGCCAGCCACCGTTGAGCGGTGCCCACACGATGACACCGAGGTCGTACCGGCGACACGACGGCAGCGAGGTGGTCTCGATCCCGCGGGCGAGTGCGGAGTACGGCGGCTGCTCGCTCGTGGGTAGCTGCATGTCGAGTGCGACCGCAGCGTCGTGGACCCCGGCGATCTGCTCGGGTGAGAACGTGGAGGTGCCGTAAGCGCGGATCTTGCCGGCCTCCAGCAGCTCTTGGAACGCGCCGAGCGTCTCCTCGCACGACGTGCTCAGGTCCGGGCGGTGCATCTGGTACAGGTCGATGTGGTCCACCTGCAGGCGGCGCAGGCTGTCCTCACATGCTTGGGTGATCCACCGCCTGGACAGACCGCTGCGACGCATGTCGCCACCCATTGGGTTGCCCACCTTGGTGGCCAGCACGATCTCGTCCCGGCGCCCGCGCAGTGCATCACCGAGGATCTCCTCGGCCACACCGTTGTCGTACATGTCGGCAGCGTCGATGAGCGTGATGCCGGCATCGATGGCGCGGTCCACCATCCGGTGGCACTCGGCCACGTCCTCGTTGCCCCAGGATCCGAACATCATCGTGCCCAGCGCGAGCGTGGTGACCTCGATGCCGCTGTGGCCGAGGATGCGTGTGTCCATGGGTCGACTCTCCGTTGACGGTGGTGGCAGGGCTCAGGCCATGCCGGCTTGACGCTGGAACATGAGGCTGTCCCAGTAGTCCGTGCGCTGTGCGATGAGCTCGCCGCGGACCCGAAAGTGCATCACGCCGCGGACTGCGACGTCGCGGTCGTTGACGTGGGCGTGCAGGGTGTAGGCGGCGTAGACGTTGTTGCCGTCC
>JAYTSB010000406.1:0-2447 GCA_043745825.1 Actinomycetota bacterium
TGGTCATCTCCGGTGCGGCCCACGGCTTGATGATCGAGCACGCGTCCACCTTCAACCGCCTGCTGCTGGACTTCCTCGACCGTTGCGTCAAGGCCGACAAGCTGGCCGCGTCGCCCTCGGCGGAGGTCGTCGAGCTCGACCCAAACGCCGCGTCGGGTAGTGGCCGAGCTTCCACCTCGCCGCGATCCTCGCGCACCGTCGCACTCTGACGATGCGTGTCATCGTCGTCGGGGCGGGCCTGTCCGGCCTTGCCGCGGGCGGTGCGTTGCGCGCTGCCGGTCACGAGGTCACGCTGTTCGACAAGGGCCGCTCACCGGGCGGGCGGATGGCCACCCGGCGCATCGGTGCGGCGACGCTGGATCATGGTGCGCAGTTCTTCACGGTGCGCAGCGACACCTTCGCCGACTGGACCGCCCCACATCGGGCCTCCGGGCTGGTGTACGAGTGGTGCCGGGGCTTCAGCGGCAACGACGGCTACCCGCGCTACGCGGTACGCGGCGGGATGAATGCACTCGCGAAGGAGTTCGCTGCTCCGCTCGATGTCCGCACCGGCTCGTTGGTGTTCGCCGTCCATCGCACGGCCAATCATCCTGCCGGCGGCGCGGCGCAACCGTGGCAGGTCACACTCGATGACGGAACCCTGCATCATGCCGATGCGCTGGTGGTCACCTGCCCGCTGCCGCAGACCTCCTCACTGTTGGTGACCGCAGACGTGGAACTGCCGGCCGAGCTGATCCGTACCGAGTACGACCGCACCATCGCGCTCTTGGTCACGCTCGACCGCCCGTCGGCGCTGGGCGCGCCGGGCGGTTTGCAGCACCCCACCGAGCTGCTCAGCTTCGTCACCGACAATCATCGCAAGGGCATCAGCAGTGATCACGCAATCACGGTGCACGGTGCAGCAGCGTGGTCGGACGCACATTGGGGTGACGACACGGACGCCATCGTCGCAGCGCTGACGGATGCGGCGGGGCCCTACCTCGGCACCGCGGTGGTCACCGCCGCGCAGGTCAAGAAGTGGCGCTTCGCGACGCCGCGCACGATCTGGCCGGACCGCTGTTGGGCGTCAGCTGACGCCACCGCTCCGCTCGTGCTCGCCGGCGATGCGTTCGGGGGACCGAAGGTGGAGGGCGCGGTGCTGTCCGGCCTCGCTGCGGCCGCCACCCTGCTCGCCTGAACCGGCATCACGTGCCGGTGTTGGCGGTGACGCTCGGCGCGCACTTCACCTGGGTGATGCGCTGCTTGGCGACGTCGATGATCGTGGTGCTCTGCGGCCCGTAGTCACGCAAGAACTCAACCAGGGAGACGGTCTCCTGCGCGCAGGATCGATCGACGGCGCTGGCCATGCGCACCAGCCAGCCGTTCTCCAGCCGGGCGACGCCGTCGTCGAGCAACTCGATGATCGGCGGTGCCTCCACCTTGAAGCCCGTCTCCACCGGCTCGAGCGCGAACCAGATCACGGCGTCACCGAGCAGGTCGGCGAGGACCACGCACTTGCCGACCTTGGTGTAGTCCGGACAATCGATTTCACCGAGCGTGCCCTCCACGACATGCATCGTCCGCTGGCCGTCGAGCACGAGGTCGGCAGACCCGTTGACGATGCCGTCATGCACTGCGAACGAGCTCGACGGCTGCACCTCGTACACCAGCGACACGAACTGCACGTTTCGTTCGGGCGGCCCCGACGGCGTGCTGTCACTCGTGGACGCGCCGGCGGGCAGCACCCACTTCAACGTGACCGCCAGCAGGATCAGCGCGCCGAAGGCCGCCCAGATCCGCCACGTGAAGAACTGCCGCATCGCCGGAGCGTAAACCACGAGGGCATGATCAGAGGGCGCGAGCGACGCGGGCGGCCGCGGCGTTGGCGCGGTCGGCGAGTTCGTCGATGACGGCGTCGGTGTGGCCGAGGCCGACAAACACGGCTTCGTACGCACCCGGGGCGAAGCCGATGCCCTCGGCCAAGCCGGCCTGGAAGAACGCTGCGAAGGCGCGCTCGTCGGTCGTTTTGGCTTCGTCGAAGTTGGTGGGGATGTCACCGTCGCCGAAGTACATGCCCATCAGCGTGCCCACCACCGGGAACTGCACCGTCAGGCCACCCGCCGAGCAGGCGTCGCGCAACACGCCGGCCACCCGGCGGGTGCGCGCCATCAGCTCCATGTAAACGTCGCCGGTGAGCAGATCGAGCGCGGCAAGACCTGCCGCCGTGGCGATCGGGTTGCCGGCCAACGTGCCCGACTGGAACACCTTGCCGAGCGGCGTCAACTCCTCCATGACGGCCGCGGCGCCACCCACTGCGCCGATCGGCAACCCGCCACCGATCACCTTGCCGAAGCAGGTGATGTCCGGGCGGATGTCGTACTTGGCCTGCGCACCACCGGTACCGAGGCGGAAGCCGGTGATCACCTCGTCAAAGATCAGCAGGGCGCCGACGCGATCACACTCGGCGC
>JAYTSB010000407.1:0-2597 GCA_043745825.1 Actinomycetota bacterium
CCATGATCAGCGTCAACGTGGGCGACAGGACCAGCATGGCGACGAGCGCAATGACCACGAGGATGATATTGCCGAGCATGATCGGCAAGAACGCGAGCAGCTGCTGGATCAGGCCCAAGTCGCTGGATGCGCGCGAGACGAGCTGCCCCGTGCGCAGTCGATCGTGGCCGGCAAAATCGAGGCGCATCAAGCGATCGAAGATGGCGGTGCGCAGATCGTGTTGCACGCCGAGGCTCACCCGGCCACCCACCCAACGACGCACGAACGCGAGGCCGAACGTGATCGCAGCGAGCACGCCGAGCAGGATCAACCACGGCGTGACCGAGCGGGTGTGGTGGACGATGCCGTCGTCCACCACCACCTTCTGGACGATGGGACCGAGGCCGTTCGCGGCCTGGCCCACCGCGGAGGCGAGCAGGGCGATGAAGACGTCACGTTTGTGCACGGCGAGGAACGGCCAGAGCCGGCGGATCCAGCCCCCGTCGGAAGCGGGAACCGTCACGATGTGGTTTCCAGTGGGCGTTTCACACTGGCGCGACCAGAGCCAGTCGTGGATCGCGAGTCGGCGGTTGGCTGTCCCAGAGATCCGCAACGAGATCACTGCGCATCGCAGCCGCAGCGGGTTCGTCCCACAGGTTGACCTGCTGCAGCGGATCGTCGCCGAGGTTGTAGAGCTCGCCCTCGCTGCCATCGTGTACGTAGCCGGGCCGGTAGGCACTGCACACCCATCCGTCACGCGTGATGGTGCGCAGGTGCACCGCCACCCCGAACAGCTCGCTGTCCCATTCGGTGAGCACCTTGTCGAACCTGCGCGCATCGGCGTCGGCATCGTGCACGGGGAGCGGTTTGCCCTGCATCCACTCCTGTGGGTCCAGCCCGGCGATGGTGCAAAAAGTTGGCGCCAGATCGACGAGCCCGACGGGCTTGGACACCACTGCGGGCGCGGTGCCTGCAGACGGTGCGGGCCGCCACATCAGCGGGAGGCGCATTACTCCGTCGACGTGATACGGACCCTTGAACAACAGCCCGAAATCCCCCTGCAGCTCGCCGTGATCGGTGGTGAAGATGACGTCCAGATCGTCGGCCCAGCCCTTGGCAGCAATGGCCGCGAGCACTCGGCCGAGGGCCTCGTCGATCAGTTCACACTCCACAGCATTCAGTGCCCAGACCTCGCGCAGCTGATCGGCGGTCAGGGTAGCCGGAACCCAGTGCTTGGGCGCCTCGTAGTTCGACACGAGTGCGCCGTCGTACCACATCCGCCAGTGGCGCGGCTTTGCGTCGAGGATGCGCTCACGCTCGGCTGCGGTGGTGGGGTAGCCGGCCGGGAGCTCGACATCTCGCCAGTCGATGCGACCGACCTCCGCCGCCGGCGGGTCCCACGGATGGTGCGGGTCGGGGAAGCTCATCCAGCAGAACCAGTCGTCGTCGGTCTGCAGGGATTCGAGCCAGTGGATGGTGCGATCGGCCACCCAGTCGGTGTGGTACCACTCCTTGGGGATCGCGTTGACGTGCGCCTGCGGAGCGCCGGTGTCCGCGCCGCCGGTCGCGTTGACCTCGAACGTGGGGTCAAGCACGGGGTAGAACATCGCCGCCGCCTCGGGGTGGTTCTCAGCGATCCAGCGCGCGTAGTGGAGCTGGCCGGTGGCGCTGTGGGTGGCGAACTCGAGGTGGTCGAAACCCCGGTGCGGGCCGGTGGTGCCGTCGAACCACGGCTGGTCCGGCGCGGTTTCGCGTCCTTCGCGCGCCAAGCGGTTCTCGGTGTACTTGGCGAATGGGTCGAGAAACGGCTCGAAGTGCGGCTTGCCCACCAGCGCCGTGCGGTACCCGGCCTGGTGCAGCACGGCGGCCACCGACGGGGCATCCACAGGCAAGGGCACACCGTTCATCCATACCCCGTGCGTGCTGGGGTACTGGCCGGTGAGCATCGTGGAGCGCGAGGGCATGCACACCACGCTCTGCGGTACGGCCCGCTCGTAGCGCACGCCGGTGGCGGCCAGGCCGTCGATGATCGGTGTGCGTGCCAGCGTGCCGCCGTTGCAGCCGAGTGTGTCGTAGCGCTGCTGGTCGGTGGTGACGAACAGGATCTTGCGGCCCATCAGATGGACTCCCCCGTGGTGGTGGTGTACGTGAGCGAACGATCAGCGGCGCGTGCGGCCACGATGGCGGGTCCGGTCCCGGCGTCGAACTGACGCTTGAGTTCCGCCAACGCGCCGATGGTGCCGCCGCTGATGACCAGCGCCATGACGGCCGGCTCGGCATCGGTGGAGTACACCGTCACGCACGTGCCGTCGCCGAGGTCGATGACATCGACCGTGGCGAGATGGTTGCGGAACAGCGGCGCGGTGATCGTGTACTGGAAGCGACGCTGCAGGGCGTCGTTGGTGACGATCTCCTCCGGCATCGGGATGCCCGCGCCGGTGGTGATGATGCGGGTGGTGCCCTGCACGGTGCATGCGGTGATTCCCGGGAACCACAGGTGCAGCAGCTCGGGCCGACCCACCACCTGCCACACGTCGTCCGCCGTGGCGGCGATGCGCACCTCTCGGCGCAGCGTGGCCATCAGGCGACCTGACTCGGGTTGGCGGCGATGAACACGT
>JAYTSB010000408.1:0-5106 GCA_043745825.1 Actinomycetota bacterium
GGTAGTCCTTGTGTGCCGTGATGTCCAAGAACGCCGTGAAGCGATTGAACCGGCGCTGGCTGGTGACCACGAACAGCCCGCCGAGGGCCGTGGACACCATGCCCATCACGACCATCGGTGTCATCGGTGTGCCGGCGATGAACAGCACAGCGAACACGATCGAGAACAGCACGATCGCCGAGCCGAGATCGCTCTGCAGCATGCACAGCAACCCGCCGCACCCGGCTGCGAACATCAGCGGCCACAGCGTGCGGCGCAGGTTCGACATCTCCTTCTCCCGCCGGGCGAGCAGGTCGGCGCAGTACAGCAGGATCGCCAGCTTCAAGAACTCCGAGGGCTGGAAACCCACGGGGCCGATGAACACCCATGCCTTGGCCTCGTTGACGGATTGACCGAGGCCGGGCACGAACGGCAGCATCATCAACCCGAACGCAGCGACGAGGATCAACGGGATCACCCTTCGCCACCGGTGATACGGCACCTTGGTGGTGATCACCATCGCCACGCCGCCGAGCACCGCCCACAGCAGCTGGCGGTTGAAGATGCGCCAGGGCGAGTTGCCGCGGTGCAGCGACGTGATGGCCGATGCGGAGAACACCATCACCAGGCCGAGCATGATCAAGAAGGTCACGACGAGGGCGATCACGTAGAACGCGGTGGGTGGCGGCCCGAGCGGGCGCATGTCGGCGCGACGCGACGGATGGCCGCGCTGGGCCGCCGTGCGCTCAAGCGCCTGGCGACGCCGATCGCCGATCAACGTGGTACCGGTGTTCATGACGCTGCTCCTCCCGCAGGCACGCCCGCTGTCTCGATCCAGCGCTGCACGCAAGCCCGGAAGTCGTCGCCCCGCGCCGGATAGCCACCGTCGGGGTACCAGTCGAAGCTTGCGCAGGCCGGCGACAGCACCACGGCATCGCCGAGGTGCGCCATGTCCGCCGCCGAAGCAACCGCATCGGCCATCGTGGTCGCCTGGCGGACCTCGCAGACGCCGGCGAATATTCCCGCGACGAGCTCTGCGGCTTCACCGATGGCCACGACGCCGCGCATACGCTGGGGCTCGCTGGCGAGCGAGCGCAGGTCGAGTCCCTTGTTCCGGCCACCGGCGATCAGCACCAGCGAGTCGAACGCGCGGATGGCGGTCAGCGCCGCGTGCGGCGTGGTGGCCTTGGAGTCGTTGTAGAACGAGATCCCGCCGCCACAGACGCCCACCGGTTCCAACCGGTGGGGCGGACCGACGAAGGTGCGCAGTGCTCCAGCGATCGCTGCTGTGTCGGCCAGGCCGGACTGCTGCACCAGCGCCGCCGCGGCGAGCGCATTGGTGATGTCGTGCGGCAGCGCCCGGCGCATGTCGGCCACGGCAAGAATCGGCCCGGACGGACCGATGAGCATCCCGCCGACGCCCGGCAGGCTGTCGCAGCGGTAATCGCTGCCGCGCAGGCCGAACGTGACATGCCGACCCGGCGCTCGGGCGAGGCGGGACATCACCACCGGGTCGTCGATGAACCCGATGGCCACGTCGTCGGTTCGTTGGTGTGTCCACATTCGCGCCTTGGCGGCCTCGTAGCTCGTCATGTCGACGTGCCAGTTGAGGTGGTCGGGGGCAAGGTTCAACCAGACGCCCGCCTCTGGCCGGAAACACGTGGTCCAGCTCAAACGGAAGCTGGTGCACTCCACGACGAACACGTCGATGGTGTCATCGTCGATGGCCTCCACCAGAGGAACATCGGTGTTGCCGACCGCCACCGCGTGATGGCCGGCGGCCCGCAGCATCTCCGTGGCGAGGAACGTGGTGGTGGTCTTGCCGTCTGTGCCGGTGACCGCCAGCATCGGACGGGCACCACCGACGCGCTGCTGCTCCCACTCGTAGGCGAGGTCGATCTCGGTGCGCAGTGAACGGCCCTGAGCGAGAGCCTCCAACACCACACGGTGGGTCTCGGGAACTCCCGGTGCCGGGGCGACGAGATCCGCCCAGCGAACGAGCTCCACGAGTGCGTCGGCATCCGGGGAATGGTGCAGCGTGATGCCGAGCGAATCGGCCACCTGCTGCTTGTCTGCGGTGACGTGGTCGTCGGCGGCCACGACCTCGTAGCCGCGGGCGACGAGCGAGCGCAGCACGGCCGAGCCGGCGATGGCCACACCGTGCACGAGGGCGCGGGGCATCAGCGGCTGACCTCCTTGGAGAAGTCGGCGATGAACAGCGCGAGCGCACTCGCCACGCAGATGCCCGAGATCAGCCAGAAGCGAATGATGACGGTGGTCTCCGGCCAGCCGACGAGCTCGAAGTGGTGGTGGATCGGCGACATCCGAAACAGGCGGCGCTTGCGTCCGCTCGCCTTGAACACGATCATCTGCACCGCCACCGAACCCGCTTCCATGACGTTGATGCCACAGATCAGCAGCAGCAGCAACTGGGTGTTGAGCGTGAGCGCCAGCAGGGACAGGGCGGTGCCGAGGGCGAGCGCGCCAACGTCGCCCATGAAGATCCGCGCCGGTGCTGCGTTGAACCACAGAAAGCCGCCGCACGCTCCGGCAAAGGATGCTGCGAGTACCGCGAGGTCGAGGGGGTTGACCACGTCGGCGTAGATGCTGCGATATCGCAGGGCGACGTAGCCGATGATGGTGAACGCGAGGAAGCCCATCAGCGCCGACCCGCCGGCGAGGCCGTCGAGACCGTCGGTCACATTGACTGCGTTGCTCGTGGCCCAGATCATCGTGCCGGCCCAGAGCACCCAGACGTACCACGGCATGTGCCAGCCGGGCAGCGTGGCCCGAGTGATGGAGAACGTGCGGCTGATGCCCGTGGATTCCACCAGCCACAGCGCAAGGGCAAAGCTCAACCCGAGGGTGATGTAGCTCTTCTTCTTCCAGAAGATGCCACGGTTGTGGCTCTTCTTGACCTTGATGTAGTCGTCGAGGAAGCCCATGAACGACATCACCAGAATGCCGACCCAGGCGATGACAGCCTGGTCGGAGAAGGCGAGGTCGCGCACGTGGGCCACCATCCACCCCACGAACGCCGCAGCGACGATGGCGAGACCGCCCATCGTGGGGGTGCCCGCCTTCTTCATGTGGTGTTCCGGGCCGAGGTCCTCCTTGCCGAGGATCGGCTGGCCCTTGCCACGATTGCGGAAGAACGAGATCAGGAACCGCGATCCGATCAGGGACACGATCATCGCCGTTGCGCCGGCGAACATGATGGCAATCACAGCATCGTCTCCAGCAGATCCCGGGCGACCGCACCGTCATCGAACGGTGTGACGGTCGTACGAAAGGTTTGAGTGGTTTCGTGGCCCTTCCCAGCAATGACGACCACGTCGCCCGGGCCGGCGGCCCGGAGCGCAACTGCGATGGCTTGACGACGATCTGGTTCCACCGCGATGCGGCCACGGTAGTGCGCGGGTACCCCTTCGATGATGTCATTGATGATCGCACCGGGGTCTTCCGAGCGGGGGTTGTCCGATGTCACCACCACGAGATCAGCCACCGAAGCCGCCGCCTCGCCCATCTGCGGGCGCTTCTCGCGGTCACGGTCGCCACCACATCCGAACACCACCATGATGCGGTGTCCGGGAGCAATCTCGCGCGCCGCTGTCAGCACCTCGGTCAACGCGTCCGGGGTGTGGGCGTAGTCCACCACGACCGCGAAGGGCTGGCCCGCGATCACGGGCTCGAATCGGCCGCGCACCGGTGTGGTCTGGGCCAGCGCCGTCACGATCTCGACCGGAGTCCAGCCGAGCTGCTCCAGCGTCGTCGCCGCAGCCAGGCTGTTCATCACGTTGAAGCGGCCACCGAGGCCGACTCGTACGGTGACATCGCGCCAACGGTAGGAATGGTCGAACGGACCCACCGACACGTCGGTGACGTCCGCGAGGGAGTACGGCGTCATCGGGATGGTGGCCGCGTCAACCAGCAGCCGTCCGTGCACGTCATCGATGTTGACTACGCCGTGCGCGGTGGACACGGCTTCGAACAGACGCGCCTTCGCGGCGAAGTACCGCTCCTGGGTCCCGTGAAGGTCGAGGTGATCACGACCGAGGTACGTGAAGACTCCCACTCGGAAACGGACCCCAACCACCCGGTCGAGGGCGAGCGCGTGTGAGGACACTTCCATCGCCACTGCAGTGCGGCCCTCGTCGCGGAACGCTGCGAGTCGACGTTGCAGCTCCGGCGCCTCCGGCGTGGTGTGCACCCCGGACAGCGTGCCGATCGCGCCGGTGCGCCAGCCGAGCGCCGACAGCGCACACTCGAGGATGTGCACGATCGTAGTCTTGCCGTTCGTGCCGGTGATGCCGACCATCTCGAGCGAATCGGTTGGGTTGCCGTAGAAGGCAGCCGACAGCGAACCCATCGCCCACCGGGTGTCGTCCACAACAACCTGCGCGGCGGCGCGTCCACCAAGATCGAGCTCGTGGTCGACCACCAGAACCGCTGCGCCGGCGTCCACTGCAGCCCCGGCGAACTCGTGCCCGTCACGATGCGCGCCGCGCACGCAGAAGAACAACGAACCGTCAACAACCTCGCGTGAGTCCAGCACCACCCCCGTGACCACCGGATCGCTGCTGTCGGGCCGGTCGGGGTCGGAGCCCGGAACCAGACGCTGGACAACGAGACCCCGGGCGTCGGCGAGTACGGAGCTCAGCGGCCGACCGGGCACGCTCATTTCGCCGGGCATCCACCGTTGGTGTTCGGCGGCTGGATCCCGAGCTGGTGCATGACGGTGGGCACGACGGCCTGGAACACGGGGGCGGCCGCAGTGCCGCCGAATCGGTTGAGGTTGGTGGGGTCCGGCTCGTCGATGGAGATCAGTGTGGTCACGGTCGGCTGCTCGGCGGGGAAGAACCCGATGAAGGAGGAGTAGTACTTGGCGTCCTTGCCCTCCGAGCCGTACTTGCCGTCGACGGCCTTGACACCGGTACCGGTCTTGCCGGCGATGGTGATCCCATCCACCTGCGCAGCCTTCGCAGTGCCGTCACACACCACGGCGCGCATCATCATGTTCATGTCCTGGGCGACATCGGGCCGGATCACGGTGTGGGAGACAGCAGCTGGCTCATCGGCGACCGTGCCGTCGTTGCCGATGGTGCCCTGGACAAGACGCGGCGCCAC
>JAYTSB010000409.1:0-5197 GCA_043745825.1 Actinomycetota bacterium
CCGAAGATCCAGAACAGGTGTTGCCAGAGCAGCGGATCGGCACCCTTGTCCACGCTGAAGAAGGCCGCCCCGAAGTTGCGCTGGAACATCAACAAGAACAGCGCCACGGTGATGACCGGCACGGCGAAGAGCAGCAAGAACTGGACCACCAGCACCATCCACGTGAACACCGGCATCTTCATCAGGCTCATCCCCGGCGCCCGCATGTTGATGACGGTGACGATCAGGTTGATGGCTCCGGTCAGCGAGGCGATGCCGGTGATCTGCAGGCCGAGCGCCCAGAAGTCGACACCGTTGCTCGGCGAGAACGCCACGCTGGTGTTCGGGGCATAGGCGAACCAGCCACTGTCGGCAGCCCCACCCAGGAACCAGGCACTGTTCAGGAAGATGCCGCCTGCCAAGAAACACCAGAAGCCGAACGCGTTGATACGTGGGAACGCAACGTCGCGAGCGCCGATCTGCAGTGGGACGAGATAGTTGGCGAACGCCGCAGCCATCGGCATCACGAACAGGAAGATCATCGTGGTGGCGTGCATCGTGAACATCTGGTTGTAGGCGTTCGCGCTGAGCACCTTGTTCGAACCAGCAGCCAGCTGCAGACGGATCAGCAATGCCTCGACGCCGCCGATGATGAAGAAGGTGAACGCGGCGACGCCGTACATGATGCCGAGCTTCTTGTGGTCGACGGTGAAGACCCAGCTCCGCCAGCCGGTGGTGGACACCGGACGGCGGAACACGCCGAGCGAGGAGCTGGGGGTGACCAGGACGGGCGAACCTCCTCTGGCGAGGATGGGTGTCATGGGGCGTTCGATAATGGCCATCGTGGTGCTCCTTTACTTCCGCTCGGTCAGGTAGGAGATGATCTGGTCGATCTGAGATTCGTCCAGGCCCAGGTTGGGCATGCCGCGAGTCTTGCCATCCGTGGGCCCGAGCTTGTCGGCGTTGGCGTACATCGGCTTCTTGCCGGGCGCGTTGCGCAACCACTCGCGCAGTTGCACGGCGTCCAGGCAGTCCGGCGTGACGCCCTGCAGGTACACCGCACTGAAGTCCGCCGGCTTGGCGCCCCAGAGCTTGTCCTTGCACTCCTGGCTCATCAGGTCGAAGGCCGCACCGGCGAAGGTGCTGCGGGTCATCAAGTTGGTCAGGTTCGGTGCGGCACCGGAGTACACGTACAGATCCGGTCGGGAGATCACCGGGTTGCCGTCGGCACTCTTGACGCCGTTCACCTGGTGACAGCGGCTGCACTGACCAAGGAATGTGCTCTCGCCTGCGGCGGCGGGACTACCCGCCGCTGGGGACTCGTACGGCGCGAGCTGGTTCGTCTTCCACTGCTCGAAGCTGGCGCTGTCCAACGCCACCGCCTCCATGCGCATGTAGGCGTGGGACAGACCACAGAACTCGGTGCACTGACCGGCGTAGATGCCAGGCTTGTCGGCCTCCATCCGCAGCGTGTGCACGCGGCCCGGCACCGCATCGCGCTTGCCGTTGAGGGCAGGGATCCAGAACGAATGGATGACGTCGCGACTGGTGATCTTCAACAGCACGTTCATCTTCGCCGGGAACACGATCTGGCCGCTGGTGACGATGGGCTCGGCGATTCCGCCGCAACCCTCCTGCACGGGGTAGTCGTACTCCCACCACCACTGCTGGCCGGTGACGTTGATGACACACTGGGTGTCGCTGGTCTTGGACAGCATGAACAGGGTCTTCACCGTGGGGATGCCGACGCCCACGAGGATGATCGCCGGCAGGATGGTGAGCGCGATCTCCAGCGCCGGCTTGCCGTGGGTCTGCTTGGGGAGTGCCTGTCCGCGATCGCGATACTTGAGGGCGCAGAAGATGACCACGCCGAACACGATCAGGAAGACCAGACCGGCGATGTAGAACGGTGTGCGCTGCAGGTTGTCGATGTTGCGAGCGTTGTCGCCCTTGGGCTGGAACGTGTCCTGCGGTGCGTCCTTGGCACAACTGCTGAGCAACGTCATCGCGGCAACCGCGGCACCGGGCAGCAGTGCCCTGCCGACCCGCGATCGTGCAACGGCAGCGGTCTGCGTACTGCGCTTCATCGAGTCTCCCGACTGATCGATCACTTCGGCAACGGTAGCGATGCGGCCCGGCGCGCGCTCATTCAAGCTGAGGTGTCTCACGGCACCACGATCCCGAGCAGGGCGGTGTCGACGCCCGGCACCGAGAAGGTGTATTGATCCTCGGCCGCCACGTCGGCACCCGTTGGCGACGGCGTCTTCGGCTTGATGATGAGGAACTGGCTGCCGCCCTTCCCAACGGCCGCGGTGCACTCCTTGACCTCGCGATAGGCAGCAGTGGCAGCTGCCGGATCGACGATCTCCTTGCCCAGGCTGACCACCAGCCGGCGCTTGCCGCCGTCGAGGTTGCGGAAGGCGATGTACGAATCGGCCGAACGGGGCAGGGTGACCTGGGCTGGGCTGCCGTTGATACCGATGATCTCGGCTCGAAGCGTTCCGTCCTCCAAGATGATGGTGGCCGCGAGGTTGGACTTGGCAGCGATGGCCCGCGACGAGTTGTCGTCGGATTCACCGCTTGCGTCACTGCCGCAGGTGCCCTCCTCGAACGAGGGGATCTCGTGTTTGGTGATGTGCCGGCTCCCGGCAACGGCGCTGGCCACACCGGCGCCGACCACCCCGACCGCGCCGATCGTGCAGAGTGCCACCACCAGCGAACGGGCCACCGCCCGCTTGGTGGCGATCAACGAACCGAACAGCAGCACACCGGCGGCGATGCCGCCAAAGGCCACCGCCCCGGCCGCTGCCGGCAGGCGCAACATGATGCGTGAGAACGAAAAGATGATCAGACCGAGACCGACGGCGCCGAGGACCGGTAGCTCCATCGGGTGCAGGATGCGCCGGCGAATGCCCGCGTTGTACACCGGATCTCCGGAAGCACCCTCGCTCCAACCCTGCACCATCCACTCGACCGTGGCGATCAGCAGAATGATGACAGCCATCCACGTGATGGCCTTGCCGACCACGAGGCCGACGGGAACGAGTGCCGTCCCCGCGCCGGCCACGAGCGGCCACATGCTGCGGGCCGGAGCTGCGTGGGCCGCCGCCGACGACTCGATGCCCGCAGTGTCCATCGACGACACATTGCTGTCGCGCACCCAGAAGTTGATGCCGCTGAGGAAGGCAAACACGATGGTGACCGTGACGAGGCCGATCGTGCCGACGGGCCCACCGGAGTTGGCGGCGTAGATGAGCGTTCCGGCCAGCGACACCACGGTGGCGCCGAGGAAGAGTTTCGATCCTGTGGTGAACATCGGGTGTTACCTGCTCACTTCGTGACGTAGACGACGAACCACAGCATCGAGAACGCTGCGGCGGCGAAGTACCAATAGATGGCATGGGCGGTGACGAGTTCCCGCTCTCGGGTGCGGCCGCCGAGGTAGCGGAACGCCGTGACGAAGGCGAACACGACACCGATGATCAAGAACACGACGAAGGTACCTGTGATGGCGTAGAACATCACGCCGTAGGCGGTGCCCTCGGCGGAGCGGATCGGCAGCGCCATCTGGCTCCACACTGCGGCCTGGGCATTGATCACGGCCAGACCCAACAGCCCGGTGAGGAACAATGCCAGACCCACGTGGCGCTGGTCGTCACGCTTGGCCGCGTAGACCGCCCACTGGGCGAAGATGCACACGCCGATGAAGCTCAGCAACATGATGTTGCTGGGGACCTCGGGGATGGAGATGCCCTTCGGCAGCCAACGATGGTCGGGACCGGCAATGGCCACCTTGCGGAACCGCAGCCACAGGGCGAGCATGCCGCCGACCAGAGCGGCGCCGGCCGAGCACGCCAGGGCCGTGCCGACGAACAGCTGCCGTCGCGGCGTGGGGGCCGGCGCTGGTGGAAGGGCGAGCATCAGACGTTCTCCGTTTTCGCACTGGCGGGACTGGGCTTGAGATCGAGCAGTGGCTCGGCCGAGATCACCGTGTGCAGCGCCACGAAGTTGTGCTCCGGTGCGGGCGATGACGTGGCCCACTCCAATGTCTGGGCGTCCCACGGATCGTCACCGGCGGCGTCACCTGTACGAAAGCCCTGCAGCGCCAACCCGATGAAGGCCAGCACCGTCAAGATCATCAGTCCGTGGCCCACGGTGGCGAGCGTGTTCCACAGTGCGTGCGGGCCGCCGTAGCTGAACGTGACCACACCGGCGGGCTGGTCGGCGAAGCCCGCGACGTAGTACGGCAGGGAGGCGAGGATGGTGGCGAGCACACCCAGTAGGGCGAGCGGCAGCACTTTGGCCTCGCCGAGCTTGCGGCCCCACAGCTTCGGGCCCCAGTAGGTGATGGCGCCCAGGGCGGAGAGGATCGCGCCGTAGCAGACGTAGGTGTAGGCGCCCTCTTCGAACACCGTGCCGCGCAACGCAAGGTCGTTCACCCCGTTGAGGATCGCACCGAGCATGCCCACGAGCACCATCGACATGCCGAAGAAGCCGAACACGAAGGGTGCGGTGATCTTCGGCGCCGTGCGATTACCCCTCTTGCCGGCGAACGCGAGCGGGCCGACGAGCATGATGACGAGCACGCCGAGCACCGGTACCACGTTGAAGAAGCCGAAGGTGATGAGGTCGCCGAGCTTGGTGCCGAAGTCGTGGAGGTTCAGTTTCGAGCCGGACCACGGCAGCACGTGCTGGATCTGGGTGACGCCCGCAATGGCGGACACACCGACCAGGCCGAGGCCGGCGAGGAGGATGCCGCGCATCGGCATCCGCTTGCGGGCGGTGACCGGAATGAGCTCTGCCGCAAATCCAACGGCGGGGAGCGCGTAGAGGAACGTTTGCGGCTGGGTCAGCGAGAAACCCGTCCATTCGAGCACGCCCTCGTTCCCGCCGAACGGGACGCGGTTGTAGCGGTAGCTGACGTACACGTAGATCGTGGCGCCGATCGCGACCGGGAGCATCACGATCAGACCAAGGGCGGTGACCAGCACCGACCACGCAAACAACGGCACGCGCCGCATGTTCATGCCCGGGGCTCGCGTGGTGAGCACGGTCGTCGCAAGGCTGACGGCGATGACTGTGAGTCCACCGAGCATGACTGCGAACGAGGCGATGTACAGGGCGACGTACTTGCTGGCACCGCCGCCGGGGCCGCCATTCGCAGCGATCGACAGGACTACGAGCGCCATGCCGAAAAACCACGCCCAGAAGCCGGCGG
>JAYTSB010000410.1:0-1862 GCA_043745825.1 Actinomycetota bacterium
CCCGCAAAGCGGAACGGCTCCGGCGGGAACGGCAGGGGCTTGTTCTTGACGAAGTCGGTCTCGGTGGCCCGACTGCGTTTGCCGTCCAGCAGGTCGAGCATGACCTCGGCACCGAACCGGGTGGAGGCCACACCGAGCCCGGTGTAACCAACGGCGTAGGCGACGCGCCCGGCCATCGCTTGGCCCCAGAACACCGAGAACCGGCTGCACGTGTCGATCACGCCGCCCCACGCATGCGTGAACGTGACGCCTTCGAGCTGGGGAAACGTGGTGAAGAAGTGCTTGGACAGCTTGGCCCAGGTTTCCGGACGGCTCTCCAGCTCGGTGTTCATCTTGCCCCGCCAGTAGTAGATGACGTCGTAGCCGCCCCAGAGGATGCGGTTGTCCTCGGTGAGTCGGTAGTAGTGGAACTGATTGGGGATGTCGCTCAGGCCCTGCCGATTGGTCCAGCCGATGTCGGCCAGCTGCTGGGCGGTCAGGGGCTCGGTCACCATGCAGTAGTCGTAGACCGGCGCGATGTAGTGGCCCATCCGTTTCAGCAGCGGCTTGAACGCGTTGGTGGCCAACGCCACCTTGCCGGCGCGCACGGCGCCGAGTGGTGTGGTGATCATTACGCCGACGCCGTCCTTGTCGATCGAGGTCGCCTTGGTGTCCTCGTAGATCGTGACGCCCAATGATTCGGCGGCGGCCTTCAGACCCCATACCAACCGGGCCGGGTCCACGAGTGCGGCGCGGTCCTTGCGCCACAGCCCACCGGTGTAGGTGGGCGAGTTCACCTGAGCGCGCATTGCCTCGCCGTCGAGCAGCTCCACCTTCTGGCCGAGCGAGCGGAGCTGCTGGTAGTCGTCGCGCAGCTCGTCAAGGTACGACGGACTGTGCGCTGTCGTGGAGACGTCGATGACGCCGGTGCGCTCGTAGTCGCAGTCGATGCCGTACCGTTTGATCGCGTCCTCGATGTCGTTGAGGTTCTTCAACCCCAGCTCCTCCAGGATCGCGACCTCTCCGGGGAAGCGGGATTGGGCGTTGGCCACCCCGTGGGTGAGGCTGCTCTCCATGAAGCCGCCGTTTCGGCCGCTGGCGGCGGAACCGACCTCGTGGGCGTCGATGAGCACGACGTTGCGCGACGGGTCGCGCTCTTTGGCGATGATGGCGGTCCACAAACCCGTGTAACCGCCGCCGACGATGCACAGGTCGCAGCTGACGGTGCGCACCAGGGTGACATTGGAGTCGGGCTCGTCGACGTCCTCGTACCAGTACGGATACGGATCCGCATCGGCGATGGCGTCGAGATGGAATTCCTTGATCGCTTCTTCGTCCATGCGTTCCACCGGATCAACTCGGGCGTGCCCGGTCATCCGTCGGGCCTTCGTCGGTGGCAACCTCTCGGACGTGCACCTTACCGTGCCGAGGACTACGGTCGGCGGGCATGGACGTGAGCACGCAGCCCGGTATGGGTGCCGGTGTGGATGCCGGTATGGATGCCGGTGTGGATGCCAGCATGAATCTGGGTATCGCTGGACGTCGCGCCGCCGTGGCCGGCGCGTCGGGCGGGTTGGGTCTGGCCACCGCGAAGGCGCTCGCCGCCAATGGTGTGCACGTCGCAATCTGTGGACGCGATCAGGCGCGGATCACTGCGGCCGCAGCTGAGGTGGGTCGCGGCTGCATCGCCATCGTGCAGGACGTGTCGTCTGCCGCCGGTGGCGAGGCGTTCGTGGTCGCCGCCCGTGAGGCGCTGGGAGGCATCGACATCCTTGTCGCCAACAGCGGTGGCCCACCGCCCGGTACGTTCGCAAGCACGCCGGTAGATCTCTACCAGACCGGGCTCGACCTGAACCTGTTGTCCGTGGTGGGCATGTGCAAGG
>JAYTSB010000411.1:0-1611 GCA_043745825.1 Actinomycetota bacterium
GCCCACCGTTCACCACCGCAACCGATGCCCAACGATCATGCAGGCCGTCGAGCCATCCGTCGGGGCCGAAGATCACGTCGGTATCGGTGCCGTCGAGCACGATGCCGTCGGTGTCCATGATGCCGAGCACCTCCCCGTTTGCGCCAACCAGCGGCACATCGTCGCCGATCAACCACCAGCTCATCATCGACAGGTTCGGTTCGCTGCGCACGAAGCCTTGGGCGGCGTCGCCGGCGCCGACCCACGTGGTCCAGGTCGTGCCGGCCAACATCGCCGGGATGAAGATGATGGCGTCGTCGGCCACATCCGCGAGGGCGGTGTCCATGCGCAGTACGGCATCCAACGCCGCTCGCGCCTCACCGGGCGAACCCTGGAGGAGGCCACGCTCGGACAACTGCTCGACGAGTAGCTCCCGCGAGACGGCACCGTCGCCGAGGATCTCGATCATGCCATCGCGCAGCGGTGAGTTATCGTTCATGTTGTCATCCTGTCCGATCGGCGTCAGATGCCGCCACGTGCCTCGCGCTCGGCGACGAACCAATCGATGGCAGCCGGGTCGACCAGTGAGTCGCGACTGACCACCTCGCCCGGATCGCGGCCCTCGAGGATCCGCTTGACGGGCACCTCCAGCTTCTTGCCGCTCAGTGTGCGCGGCACCGCCGGCACCTGATCGATCACGTCGGGGACGTGCCGAGGCGACAGCTCGGTACGCAACAGGCGGCGGATGGCGGCGTCCATCTCGGCGTCGAGCACCATCCCTTCGTCGAGCACGACGAACAATCGCAGCCGCCCCATGCCGGTCTCGTCGGCGGCCGAGTCCTCAAGGTGCACGACGAGGCTGTCGCGCACGCCGGGCATGGCCTCCACAACGCTGTAGAAGTCGCTGGTACCGAGGCGTACACCACCTCGGTTGAGCGTTGCGTCGGAGCGGCCGGAGATGGTGCACGCTCCGTCGTCGGTGAACGTGATCCAGTCGCCGTGACGCCACACGCCGGGGAAGTCCTCGAAGTACGCGGCACGCATCGCGGTCGCCTGCTCATCGTCGCCCCAGAAGGCCACGGGCATCGAGGGCATCGGCGCGGTGATGACCAGCTCACCGGTGGTGCCCGGGGGTACGGGCCTGCCGTCGGGGCCGAAGGCTTCCACTGCGCAGCCGAGGTGGCGGGTGCTGATCTCGCCGGCGCGCACGGGCAACACACGTGACATGCCGACGAAGGCAGTGCAGACGTCGGTTCCCCCGGAGATGGACGCGAGATGCACCGTCGACCCCACAGCGTCGCGCACCCATTGAAAGCCACGAGTGGGCAGCGGGGCACCGGTGGATCCAACTGTGCGCAACCGGCTCAGGTCGGCGACATCTGCGGGGCGTACGCCGGCACGATCACACGCCGTGATGAACGGTGCCGACACACCGAAGAACGTGGTGCCGGTGTCAGCCGCGATGCGCCACAGCGTGGACATGTCCGGGCTGGCCGGGTCACCGTCGAACAGCACCAGCGATGCGCCCACGAGCAATCCGGACACGAGGTAGTTCCACATCATCCAACCGGTGGTGGTGTACCAGAAGAACCGGTCTGCGGGCCCGAGATCACCGTGCAGCGCCAGCACCTT
>JAYTSB010000412.1:0-5869 GCA_043745825.1 Actinomycetota bacterium
CCGTGCGGGGCAAATCGTGATCTCAACGGCGATGGTCGACTTGCTCAACGAGGACGAGCAACGGATCGTGGTCGCTCATGAGCGAGCGCATGCCCGCTACCGGCACGACCGCTACCTGCTCACGGCCGAGCTGGCGGCGGCGGTGCTGCCACCATTGCGAGCCCTGGCCAAGCGGGTGAACTACTCGATTGAGCGCTGGGCCGACGAGGCCGCTGCTGCTGCCTGCGGTGATCGGCGTCTGGTGGCGGTCACGCTCGGCAAGGTGGCGTTGCAGACCCACCCGCCATCGGTCGTGGGATTCTCCGGTCTCGGGGTCGCTGCACGGATGGCAGCGCTGCTGGACCCGCCGATCCCGAATCCGCGTCGGGGCCACGCCGTTGCGCTGTGGTCGAGCGTTGTCGTCACCGCCGGGTTCAGCCTCTATCAGTTGCACCATCTGGAACGGTTGCTGACCGCGCTCTGTCCGAACTGACGGCGCGCTGGTTCCTGTTCACAGTTCTGGACGTGGTCCGAGCAAGAGTGATGCGCTGAACTTGGACGTGCGCGCGTCGCGTCGATACTCTGCGAAAGATCGCAGCGAGTGCGATGACGAAGGAGAAGACATGAACGTGCTCTATACGGCAACAGCCACCGCAACCGGCGAGGGGCGCAACGGCCACGCCACGTCCGAGGACGGGATGCTCGATCTCGATCTGGCGATCCCGAAGGCGATGGGCGGTGCAGGCGGTGCCACGAACCCCGAACAGCTGTTTGCGGTCGGGTACGCCGCATGCTTCCACTCGGCACTGAAGGTCGTGGCGGGGCGGGACACGGTCGACGTTTCCGGCAGCGAGGTGTCCGCCACCGTGGGAATCGGGACCCTCGACGACGGCGGCTTCAAACTGCAGGTCGAGCTGGATGTCAGTGTCCCGACGCTTGATCGCACGGCTGCAGAGCAGCTGGTCGCCAAGGCACACGAAGTCTGCCCGTACAGCAACGCGACTCGCAACAACATCGACGTCACCCTCACCATCGTTTAGGTTCGGCATATCGGCGGGCGTGATTCATGCTCCGATGCGCGAGTCGCTCGCTGTGGCCCGGGTGGCGGGCGGCACGTCGCCCATTCCCACGTCGATCAGGCGTCGCGCAAAGTGGATCGCCGTGTGGTCCTCGAGATAGGGACCGACGATCTGGATCCCGATTGGTAAGCCTGCAGACCGACCGAGCGGTGCGACCACGGCGGGCAGGTGAACCACGCCGACTGCTTGCAGCCACCCGAACTGCTCGCCGTACGGGCGCAGCTCGCCATCGACCACGATGTGGCGCGCATCGTGGTCGGGCTGCTGATCGTGCGGGAATGCGGGGCCGGGCATGACCGGCGTGAGCACCACGTCGACATCTCGGAACAGCTCGGCCCAGATCACAGCGATGCGGCTCCGGTCCTCCCGTGCAGCGTGATACGCCGCCGCTGTCAACGTCACGTTGCGCCCCCACTCGTCGCCCGCTGCACCTCGCGCTGCCAGGTCAGCCAGTTCTTCGTTCGACATCGACAGCGCTGCCAGCCATTGGATGAGTCGGCGGAACACCTCGGTGCCCTCAGCCAGAGAGGGGAGTCGGTGGGCGACGTTCTCCACCGTGCAGCCGGCGTTCCTCAATCGTTCGGCGAGGTCGTCCATTGCGGCTGTCGTGGCTGCGTCAACCGGACAGAAGGGATCGTGCGCCCAGATCCCGACGCGGAAGTCCGACAGGCGTTGTGCTCTCGAGTTGGGCAGGCACAGCCTCCAGGCAGCGGCATCCGCATCGTCGGGTCCTGCCAGCACATCGAGAAGGACGGCGAGGTCGTCGGCGCTGCGAGCCAGTGGCCCGGGTGTGGCGATGTCGAGAGTGGCGCGAGCGCCGGGCTGTGGCGGGATGTGCCCGCGCAGCGGGACGAGACCGTACGTCGGCTTCAAACCGTAGATGCCGCAGAAGTGGGCGGGGATGCGCACAGAACCGCCGAGGTCGCTGCCGACATCAACGGCGGTCATCCCGGTGGCGACGGCTGCAGCGCCACCACCCGACGATCCACCCGGTGTGCGGGAGAGGTCCCATGGGTTGTTCGTCGTCCCGAAGACGGCGTTGAACGTCTGACAATCCGACGCCCATGCGGGCAGGTTGGTCTTGCCGATGACGATCGCGCCGGCCGCACGGAGCCGCGCCACGACGACGGCGTCCGCAGTCGGGATGTACCCGGACAGCTCCGCAGCGCCAGCAGTCGTGCGCATGTCTGCCGTCTCGAATGAGTCCTTGATGGTCACCGGCACACCGTGCAACGCCCCCAATCGACGGCCTGCGGCGAGCGCGGCGTCGGCCGCCTCGGCGTCGTCCAGAGCGCGCTGCCAGTCAGTCGTGACGATCGCGTTGATCGATCCGTTGACATGGTCGACGTGACGGTGCGTTGCCTCAAGCAGCTCGCGCGCGCTGATCACTCCGTCACGTATCAGATGGGCGAGCTCGGCGGCCGGTCGTAGCAGGAGCTCGCTCACGTCGTCATGGTCGTTCGATGTCATGTCCCTCTTCTCCTCGGTCACAGGACAACGCGTGACGTCACAACGTGACGAACATATGCTCCTGCAGTGATCGTCGGCCGGGACGCAGAAGAGAGGGTGCTGCGCAAGGTCTGCCGGGCCGCAGCTGCCGGTGCGGGCGGTGCGGTGCTCGTCGAAGGCATCGCCGGAATTGGTAAGAGCGCCCTGCTTGCTGCGGTCGCTGCGGATGCGCCGGGACTCACGCCGCTGTGGGGTCGAGCCCCGGAGGAAGGGGACGCGCCGGCTTACTGGCCGTGGCGCGAGCTCGCCAGAGCGGGAGGCTGGGCGATCGACTGGAGCGACAATGGCGACCGGTTCGGCCTCTACGCGCACGTCGCCGACGTCGCTCGAGCCGCTGCTCAGCTTTCGCCGTTGCTGATCCTCCTCGACGACCTCCATGCCGCCGACGACGGCACCATCCACCTCACCAACTACGTCAGCCGGGCCCTCTACGACAGCCCTGTTGCGATGGTCCTCGCTTCACGCCCGGACGGCCGCCTCGACCTCCTCGCCGGTCGATGTGTGGTGGTCGACCTGGGCCCCCTCCAGGATGACGCGGCTGAGCAGGTTCTCGATCGGCACGCTCGCGTCCCGCTCGACGTTCGGACCCGCACGGCCATCAAGGCCGTGGCCGAGGGCAGCCCGTTGGTGCTGCGCGAGCTCGCGTTGTCTTCCTCGGCGACAGCGATCCCGAGGGGGGTACGGGTGTCGGTGGAGCAGCGCTTGGCTCCGCTCGATCCCACCGCGCGTACGCTGGTCGAACAGGCGTCGGTGCTGGGCCGCAGGTTCGACGTCGGCACGCTGGCGGCACTCGCCGGGCGAAGTGAGGCGGATTTGCTCGCCCAGATCGACGTCGCCGTTCGCAGCGGCCTGATCGACGGTGACGGGGGCGGCCGTTGGTTCTCGCACCAGATCGTTCGCGACGTCGTCTACTCATCGCTCGGGCCGGTCCAGCGAATGACGATCCACCGCACCATTGGCGAACTGGCGGAACGCAATGGAAACGTCCTGGAAGCTGCCCGCAACCTGCTTGCGGCGGTGCCGGTCGTCGATGCGGCCACAGCCGTCGATGCAGCGGTACGCGCAGCCGAGCTGGCGGCATCCACCGGGTCCTGGCCAGATCAGGTGTGGCTGCTCGAACGGATGCTCTCGTTGCTCGGTGACGACCTTCGAGGGCGTCTCGACGTGATGCTGCGGCTCGGGGCTGCGCAGCTGCGCGCCGGCAAGGTCGTTGCGGCCACGAAGACGTTCGATGGTGCGCTGAACGCAGCAACCGAACTCGGCGACGAGACACTCGCCGCCGTGGCCCTCCTCGGCCGCACCGAACGGGTGGAGACGATCCCGAGCGTGCGCGACCACATCCCCGCCCTCGGTGAGGCGATCGCGGCTGCCGATCGGCGCGGCGATGCAGCCACCGCCGTGCAGCTGCTGGTGCGAAGGTCCGCTCTCCGGAACGTGATCGAACAGGGCGACCGGGCGCATGAGGACGCAAGGGAGGCGGTGCAACGAGCGCGGATGCTGCACGCTCCGGCGTTGCTCGCCGCCGCGCTGGAGGCGCAGCACCAGTGTCACTGGCGGCCCGGTTCGCTGGAGCAGGCCGTCGTGGTCAGTACCGAGCTCGCACGCGTTGCCGACGAGGCCGGCGATGCAGATCTGCAGTTTGCCGCAGCGATGGCGACACTCGTCGACGCTCTGCGCGGCGGCGATCTGGCCGGCGCAGACAACGCCATCGAGCGCTGTGCTTCGATCGCCGCCTCCACTCGTTCACCGCGGCATGAGTTCTTCACGATCAGCCGCCAGGCAACGCTCGCCTTCGCTCGCGGCAGCTTGGCTGCCGGGAGTCGCCTGATCGGCCGAGCACTCGAGATCGGTCAGCAGATCGAGGAGCCAGACTCGGTGCAGGTGTATTGGGGTGCGCAGTTCCTGGTGCTGGCGGAGCTCCACGCCCCCGACGATCTGCTGGCCGTGGCGACGGAGCTGAAGGAGATGGATCCCGACAGCGCTGAACTGGGTCTCGTCATCGCCAATTTCCGGGCAGCCGCCGGCGACGCCGTGGAGCAGGCGCGGGTCGTGCGCTCGTTGATCGCACGATCAGCATTGGAGGAAAGTTCGCGAGGTCGCGATCTGTCCCTCGTCTGCCTGGCCGCGATCATCGCCGTCGCAGCCGACGACGCAGTGCTCGCCCGGTCGGTGCTGCCGTTCCTCCAACCATTCGCCGGGCAGTACGTTGTGAATGCGGGAGGCGTGACGTTCTGCGGGCTGGTCGATCACTGGATCGCTGAGCTGACCGTGGTCGACGGCCGTGGCGATGAAGCGTTGTTGCCACTCCGCGCCGCGCACGACCAATACCGGGCAATCGGCGCGACGTTCCTGCAACACCGCATCGATCGTCTGCTGAGCCGCCTCCAACATTCTCATGCCAGCCGCACCCCCGAGCTGGCCGGCCCGTTGCCGGCGCTGTTGCGCCCGATCGGCGAGGAATGGGAGGTTGGCTTTCGGGGAGATCCGTCCCGCGTGCCGGACAGCCGTGGCTTGCATCATCTCCATCGGCTGTTGAGCTCGCCGCACAGCGAGATCCACGCAGTCGATCTCGTTTCGCCGGGCGCCTCTGCTCTCTTGACGTCGCAGGCACGCGAGGCATTGCTCGACGAGACGGCCAAGCATGCGTACCGGAAGCGGCTCGCGGATCTGGAGATCGAGGCTGAACGCGCCCTGCTGCGTGGCCAGCCAGACCGTGCAGCCGCTGCGGCCGCCGAGCGTGAGCAGTTGATCGAGGAGCTCCGGCGCGCCGCCGGGCTCGGCGGGCGCGACCGGCAGCTTCCCAACGACGCCGAACGAGCCAGGGTTGCGGTGCGCAAAGCCATCTCGGCCAGCCTGACCCGCTTGGCCGAGCACGAGCCCGCCCTCGCCGCGCACCTGCGCACGTCGATCCGCACGGGCTCGCGATGCTCGTACGAACCGGACCCGACCGCGACCGTGACGTGGACCCTGCAGTGATCCGTCATCGTCCTGCCGTGAACTCGCTGTGCGCAAGCCCACACATCGACACGACGAGCAGCACCATGCCGGCGAACCCACTCACGTCGATGTTGCCGACCATCCCGATCGTGAGCAACAACCCGCCGGCCACCAGCCCCACCGACTGCCAGCGTGCTGCCAACCCGGTGCGCCAGAACATCACGCCGGCTGCGATGAGAGCGACAGCGAGGAGCAGGCCGATCATGCCGAAGGCGATCGCGACGGGCTCGAGCTGATCGTAGGCGGCTGCCAGATCGGCGCTCGCTCCGGCTCGTGACACCGCCCAACCGGCGATGCCCTCCGTG
>JAYTSB010000413.1:0-6248 GCA_043745825.1 Actinomycetota bacterium
TCGCCACCATGACACCACCGTTCACCCTTGCGGAACTGGACACGGCAGCGAAGCTCGTGGGGCGGTTCGCGCCCCCGACACCCCAGTACGCCTGGCCGCTCCTGGCCGAAGCCGTGGGCACCGAGGTCTGGGTCAAGCACGAGAACCACACCCCGACCGGCGCGTTCAAGGTGCGAGGCGGCCTGGTGTACGTCGACCGTCACCGCCGCGAGGCCACCCGGCGCGGCGTCGAGCCACGGCAGCTGATCAGCGCAACTCGCGGCAACCACGGGCAGAGCCTGGCGTTCTCGGGGCGGGCGTTCGGTGTGGCCGTCACCATCGTCGTCCCGCACGGCAACAGCCCCGACAAGAACGCAGCGATGCGTGGCTTCGGCGCCACCCTGATCGAGGAGGGCGTGGACTTCCAGGCCGCACGCGAGCACGCCGAGTGGCTGTCGGGTGAGCGCGATCTGCACATGGTGAACTCCTTCGACCCGTTGCTCGTGCTCGGAGTGGCCACGTATGCCCGCGAGTTTCTCATCGGGGCCGCACCGCTCGACGTCGTCTACGTGCCCGTGGGCATGGGGTCGGGGATCTGCGCGCACATCGCCGTACGCGACCTGCTCGGCCTGCCCACCGAGATCGTCGGCGTGGTCGCCGAGCGCGCCCCGGCGACGGCACTGTCGTTCGCCGCCGGCCATGTGGTGAACACGGACACTGCGGCCACGTTCATCGACGGCGTGGCCTGCCGGGCGCCCGATGCCGTGGCGATCCGGGCCATCATCGCCGGGGCATCACGGATCGTGCAGGTCAGCGACGACGCCTGCGCCGAGGCGATGCGCATCCTGTTCCGCACCACGCACAACCTGCCCGAACCGTCGGGCGCGGCAGCACTGGCCGGTCTGCTCACCGAGCGCGAGATGCAGGCCGGCCGCCGAGTGGGCGTGACGATGTCTGGTGGCAATGCTGACGCCGGCCCGCTGCTGCAGGTGCTGGGGGGCATGACCCCACCTGCGTGACCGACTGGTCTGAGCGGCGCGTCAGGCGTCGATCTCGGGAGTCTCGTCGTAGTACTCGCGGCCGAGGTGAGTGATGGGCTCTTCGCCCATGATCCAGCGCAGCGTGTTCTTCAGCTTGGTGAGCTGGATGAACAGGTCGTGCTCGGCGTACAGGCCGGGGGCGACCTGCGGGCTCTTGTAGTAGAAACTCAACCACTCCTGGATTCCACCGAGTCCGGCGCGCTGGGCGAGGTCGCTGAACAACACGAGGTCGAGCGCCAGCGGGGCGGCCAGGATGCTGTCCCGACAGAGGAAGTTCACCTTGATCTGCATCGGGTAGTTCATCCACCCGAAGATGTCGATGTTGTCCCAACCCTCTTTGTTGTCACCACGCGGCGGGTAGTAGTTGATGCTCACCTTGTGGAAGACGTCGCCATAGAGCTCCGGGTTCTTGGACGGCTCGAGGATGTCCTCGAGTACGCCGAGCTTGGACTCCTCCTTGGTCTTGAAGTTCTCGGGAGCATCGAGCACCTCGCCGTCGCGGTTGCCGAGGATGTTGGTGGAGTACCAACCGGAGAGGCCGAGCTGGCGGGCCTTCAGCATCGGGGCGAGCACGGTCTTCATCAGCGTCTGCCCGGTCTTGAAGTCCTTGCCGCTGATCGGCACGTTGCGCTCGGTGGCCAGCTTGCGCAGCACGGGCGTGTCGACCGCCAGGTTCGGGGCGCCGTTCGCGAACGGCACGCCCTCAAGGATCGCCGCGTAGGCATACAGCATCGCCGGTGAGATCTGGTCGTCCTCGGCGTCGATTGCGGCCTCGAAGCTGGCCAAGTCCTGATGCGCCGGACCGGGCTCGATGAAGACCTCCGTGCTTGCGCACCAGATCATCACCAGCCGGTCAACGGCCTTTTCGTCGCGAAAGCGGTTGATGTCCTCGCGGATTGCGTTGAGCATCGTGCGCTTGCTGCCGCCCATGATGTGCTCGCCGTCGAGGTTGCGTGCGTACTTGCGCTCGAACGCAGCGTGCATCGGACGGATGTCACGGAGCACGTCGGAGATGGCCTCGATGTGACGACCGCCATCGAGCACGCCGGCGCGTGAGGCCGCGACGTAGGCGTCGTCCGGGTACACATCCCATGCGCCCCACACGATGTCTTCGAGGTTGGCGAGCGGCACGAAGTCCTTCACCAGCGGGCTGCGGTCCTCGGTTCGCTTGCCGAGCCGGATCGTGCCCATCTGGGTCAGCGAGCCGATCGGCAGCGCCTGGCCACGCTTGGCCAGCTCCACCCCCGCGATGAGGGTGGTGGCCACAGCGCCGAGCCCGACGGTGAGCACGCCGAGGCGGCCGGTCGCGGGCAACACGGTGGTGGGGGAAGGGGGTGTCGACATGGCCGCCAGCGTAAGCAATGTTGGTGGACGCAGCACCTTGGTGAAGCAGGTCTGAACTAATCTGCGTCGGGTGCACACAGCGTTCCCCGATCTCACCATCCGCCAGATGGCGTACCTGGTGGCCGTCGTGGAGGAGCCGACCTGGGCCGTGGCGGCCGAGAGCGTCGGCGTCAGCCCGTCGGCGCTGTCCCAGGGCCTGGCCGAGCTCGAGCGGCGGCTGGGGGTTCCGCTGTTCGAGCCACACGGGCGACGGCGTGTTCTTCGCCGGTCGGCACTGCCGGTGCTCGACCACGCTCGGCGGGTTCTGGCCCTCACCCGAGATCTCGTCGAGTGGACCGAGCGAGTGCAGGGCGGGCGGCAAGGGCGCGTTCGCCTCGGGATGATCGACGTCGCTGCGGTTGTGCACTTCCCCGGCATCGTCGCCGAGTTCCGTGCGGAGCACCCCGAGGTGGAGCTCACGCTGTCGGTGGCACCGTCTGCGCAGCTCCTCCATGGTCTGCGCGACGGCGACCTCGACCTCATCGTCTGCATCGAGCCGTCTGCGCGCCAGGACGGCTTGGAGCTCGAGGAACTGCGTCGTGAGACCCTCGCTGTGATGGCGCCGCACGGCACGAGGATCGGCGCACCTGCGACGTGGGGACCGTGGGTGACGTTCCCGAGCGGCTCGCACACGCGAGAGCGCATCCTCACCGCCCTGGCTCGTCTTGGCGCCAGCACCACGGTGGCCGCCGAAAGCCACCAGCCGGATGTGCTCGTGCAGATGGTGCGCCTCGGGTTCGGCTGGACGGTGCTGCCGGTCGAGCCGCCCATGCCCGTCGAGCCGCTGACCATTGGCCCGCACCTGGTAGAGCGCGTGCTCGTGCTGGCCCGCCGTGCCGATTCGATCAGCGACCCCGCAGCCGACGAGTTGGCCCGACGCCTGCGCGGATGAGACCGCATCCGCCCACCCCGACGCAGGCACCGAATGTCCGCTTGGGGCGGACACCAGACACCCGCGTCGCAGGCTCAGAGGTTCATCAGACCTTGGGCAGCCCGGCGAGGGCGGCGGCAATGGCCTCGGCCGGGTAGTCGTAGTCCACGAGCTTGCCGGCCAGGTAGTCCTCGTACGCTGGGAGGTCGAGCAGGCCATGGCCGCACAACGCCGTCAGGATCACCTTCTGCTCGCCGCTCTCCTTGCAGCGCAGCGCATCCTCCACGCACGCGGCGAGGGCATGGGTGGGCTCGGGCGCCGGGATGATGCCTTCCGTGCGGGCGAACTGGACGCCGGCCGCGAAGCAGTCGAGCTGGTTCTTCGACTCCGCCTCGATCAGGCCGAGCTCGTAGATGTGTGACACGAGTGGGCTCATTCCGTGGTAGCGCAGACCGCCGGCGTGGATCGTGTCCGGGATGAAGTCCTTGCCCAGCGTGTGCATCTTCATCAGCGGGGTCATGCCCGCTGTGTCGCCGAAGTCGTACGCGTAGACGCCCTTCGTCATGCTCGGGCACGCGGCCGGCTCGACGGCGACGATGCGGGTGTTGCGACGCCCGGCCAGGTTCTCGTTCAGGAAGGGGAACGTCAGCCCACCGAAGTTGCTGCCGCCGCCGACGCAGCCGTAGATCACGTCCGGATACTCGCCGGCGAGCTCGAACTGCTTCAGCGCCTCCAGGCCGATCACCGTCTGGTGCATCAGTACGTGGTTGAGCACCGAGCCGAGCGCGTAGCGAATGTCGGGATCCGGCGCGGCCACCTCGACGGCTTCGCTGATGGCGATGCCCAGCGAGCCGGGCGAGTCCGGGTGCTCGGCGAGGATCGCCCGTCCGGAGTTGGTGAGATTGGACGGCGAGGGGTGCACGGTGGCGCCGAAGGTCTCCATCATCAGCCGGCGGTACGGCTTGGCGTCGTAGGACGCGCGCACCTGCCACACCTCGCACAACAGATCGAACTGGGCGCACGCGAAGGCGAGTGCCGTGCCCCACTGACCTGCGCCGGTCTCGGTGGTGAGCTTCTTCACGCCCGCCTTGGCGTTGTAGTACGCCTGCGGAACGGCCGTGTTCGGCTTGTGCGAACCCGCCGGCGAGGTGCCCTCGTACTTGTAGTAGATGTGCGCGGGGGTGCCGAGGGCCTTCTCCAGGCGATGCGCCCGGAACAGCGGGGTTGGGCGCCACAGGCGGTACACGTCGAGCACCGGCTCGGGGATCTCGATGTAGGCCTCCTGGGAGACCTCCTGCATGATCAGGTCCATCGGGAAGAGGGGCGCGAAGTCGTCCGGGCCGGCCGGCTGCAGCGTGCCGGGGTGCAGCGCGGGCGGCGGCGGGCTGGGCAAGGCGGGGACGATGTTCAGCCAGGCGCGTGGGATGTCCGTTTCGGCAAGCGTGTACTTCGTGGTCATGGCGGTGACAGTAGCCCGTTGGCAATCGGCTTGAGATGCCGTGGCACACTGGCTCGATGGGCCCCGAGGGACAGCCGCTGACCACCGTCGAGTCGCCGATGCAGGGCACGGTGGTCACCGTCTCGGTGGCAACCGGCGACCCGGTTCGCGCGGGTCAGGTGGTGGCGCTGATCGAGAGCATGAAGATGCTGCACGACGTCAAGGTGACGGCGCCCGGCGTGGTGCGCGAGGTGCTGATCGCGGTCGGGGCCACGGTCACGCCCGGCCAGGCCCTGTGTCGCATCGAGTTCGTGGAGGCGCACGTCGCCGACGCGGTGGAGGAGACGACCGTGGATCTCGGCGCGATCCGTCCCGATCTCGCCGAGGTGATGGACCGCCACCGAGCGGGTCGTGATCAGGCCCGTCCGGCAGCGGTGCAGCGGCGCCGCGCCGTCGCCCGGCGCACGGCCCGGGAGAACGTGGCCGACCTCGTCGACGCGGACAGCTTCGTGGAATACGGACCGCTCGTGATCGCGGCCCAGCGCCGCCGCCGCCAACTGGAGGATCTGATCGCCAACACCCCGGCCGACGGCATGATCGGCGGGATCGGCACGGTCAACGGTCACCTGTTCGCCGGCCACGCCGGCCAGGTGATGGCCGTGTCGTACGACTACACGGTGCTGGCCGGGACGCAGGGCCTGCAGAACCATCGCAAGAAGGACCGCCTGTTCGACGTCGCCGAGCAGTTGCGCCTCCCGGTGGTGTTCTTCACCGAGGGCGGCGGTGGCCGACCTGGTGACACCGACGGCATGGGCGTCAGCGGGCTCGACTGTCTCGCGTTCTTGTGGTTCGCCCAGCTGAGCGGCGCAGTGCCGCTGGTCGGCATCAATGCCGGCTACTGCTTCGCCGGCAACGCCGCCATCCTCGGCTGCTGCGACGTGGTGATCGCCACCGAGGACTCGAACATCGGCATGGGTGGCCCGGCGATGATCGAGGGCGGCGGGTTGGGTGTGTTCGCCCCCACCGAGATCGGCCCGATCGGTGTGCAGCGGATCAGTGGCGTGGTGGACGTGGTGGTGGCCGACGAGGCCGAGGCCGTGCGGGTGGCCAAGCAGTACCTCTCCTACTTCCAGGGTCCGCTGGCCGAGTGGGACTGTGCCGACCAACGTCGCCTCCGCCACGTGATCCCGCAGGACCGCAAGCGCAGCTACGACGTCCGCGCCGTCGTCGATGCACTGTTCGACACGGGGTCGGTGCTGGAGCTGCGTCGCGAGTTCGGGGCGGGCATGATCACCGCCCTCGCCCGTGTGGAGGGCGTGCCGGTCGGGGTCATCGGCAACAATCCCAACCACCTCTCCGGCGCGATCGACAGTGATGGCGCGGACAAGGTGGCCCGGTTCATGCAGCTGTGCGATGCGTTCGGGTTGCCGATCGTCTCACTGTGCGACACGCCAGGAATGATGGTGGGCCCGGACGTGGAGGCAACTGCGTTGGTGCGACACTGCAGTCGGCTGTTCGTCACGGGCGCGAACCTCTC